>CAZGGB010000012.1:0-51324 GCA_964525115.1 uncultured Sangeribacter sp.
AATGAAAATCTCTCGTCCTAACCGATAGACGAATGGGCCTCCTTTAGCAACAGCCTTCACCACTCGGAGAGTGCTTGGGCTATTTTGCGAGTGCAAAGTTAATGCTCTTTTTTCAATCCACCAAATTTTTCGGCAATTTTTTATTCATTCCCGATTAATTTTCTTATCTTTGCAGTTGAAAAAGGCTAATTTTCGGTCTTTGCAGGAAATTTTCAGCTATGATAGCCAAGTTAGCTGTCAATAGCATCAGCTATAATTCTTATATCATGGAAATATATATCAAGAATCAAGACAGATATGTAGGCGCTGATGGAGGAGCCTCTCCCCTCACGCTACTTAATGATGGCTTAGTTGCCCTCCCTTTCCGGCCTATTTGCTGCCGAGTCAATAATAAGACTGAAGATCTTCGCTTCCCGATCTATTCGCCAAAGCAGGTGGAATATCTTTCCGAATTTTCAGAATCCGGACATCGCGTGTATATACGTGCACTCTGCTTTATGCTCTATAAGGCAGTGAGCGAAATGTTTCCCGGAAGCCAGCTCCGTATCGAACACAGTATATTCCGGGGCTATTTCTGCCGAATCTTCACCTTAGGATCCAAAGAGCCTTGTGCATTGAGTCAGGAGCAGATTCTTGCTCTCGCAGTAAGGATGAAAGCACTTGCTGAGGCAGATATCCCATTTGAACGCCACGAACGACTCACATCAGACATTCTGCCTCAACTTCGAGAACAGAATCTTTTCAGCAAAGTGCTTCTTTTCGAGACAACAGGACAGCTATATACTACATATTATACACTGGCAGGACTTGCCGACAGCTACTACGGAGCACTCCCACCCTCAACAGGCTATGCACCCGTATTCGGGCTTCATCCTTATGCCGACGGATTTATACTCATGGGTCGTGATCCGCAGAATCCGGAGCGTGCACTCAATCCAGAGAAGCAGACAAAGATGTTTAAGGCCTTCACTGACTATACGCACTTCAATGAAGTGATAAAGGTGCGCAATGTAGGTGAGCTCAACATGTCGGTAAGAGAAAGGAAAGTAAGGGAGCTAATCAATGTAGCAGAGGCAATGCACGAGCGTCAGATAGGTCGTATTGCCGACGAAATTGTAGCTCGAGGGGCAAAGATAGTTCTTCTTGCCGGACCATCATCATCGGGCAAGACCACTACATGCAAGCGTCTTGCAGTACAGCTAATGACATCGCTTGTCACCCCAAAGATGATTTCTCTTGATGACTACTTTGTAGACCGCGACCGCACGCCTCTCGACGAGACCGGCGACTATGACTACGAAAGCCTTTATGCTCTCGATCTGGATAGACTCAACTCAGATCTCTCGCGGCTATTGGCAGGAGAGACCGTGAATCTTCCGACCTACAGTTTTGAGTATGGCAAGCGCATAGAAAAGGAGAAACCATTGAAGATGGAACCGACCGACGTGCTTATAATAGAGGGAATACATGGTCTTAACCCGGAACTGATCTCGTCTGTCGGAGCATCCTCTATATATAAAGTGTATGTTTCTGCACTGACAACATTAGCCATAGACGATCATAACTGGATATCTACCACCGACAATCGTCTGCTTCGCCGCATAGTGCGCGACTACCGCTACCGCCATACGTCGGCTCTGGACACGATAAGACGTTGGCCATCAGTGCGCAGAGGAGAAGAGAAATGGATATTCCCATTCCAAGAGAATGCAGATGCCACATTCAACTCATCGCTCATCTTTGAGCTTGGGGTGATGAAGGAGTATGCAGAGCCTATATTGCGTCAAGTTCCACATAATGTGGAGCAGTATGAAAATGCGTATCGACTTCTGAAATTCCTCGAATATTTTGATCCGATTCCAGTAGATCAAATTCCTCCGACATCGCTGCTACGGGAATTTTTAGGAGGATCGTCATTTCATTATTGAGTTTTAATGTCCGAATCGACATCACCATAAAGCGCCTCTCCGAGGCCACTGCGCTTTAGCAACCATAGGCTTAAGCCTGTGGTTGAAGCAAAATCATCAGGTCTCCGACCTGATATAAAAGTAGACAATTATAACAATAAGGATACAGATGAAATATTTAAGATATTTGGGAGTTGGGATAATAGCATCTTTGACGACATTGGCAGCTTCTGCCAAGGATGTAAATGTAATGGAATTTGGAGCTAAAGGAGATGGGCAGACAGATGATGCTGTAGCTATTCAAAAGGCTATCGATGCTTGTTCGGCTTCGGGAGGAGGTCAGGTATTGTTTCCTGCCGGCCATACATATCTTTCCGGTCCGCTTCATCTGAAATCTTACATAGACCTTCATTTGCAACCTAATGCCACGTTGCTTGCCAATCCAGATGAGTCTCTATACAAAGAGTCAGCATTCCGGGCAAATGAGGGGGAAGGAATGATGTGGATATCAGGAACTGATCTTAGGAATATATCCATTTCCGGCACAGGAAGAATAGATGGGAACGCTATAGCATTCATGGGTGCAGAACTCGATGACTCATATGAACTGAAACCGGTCACCAACTTTGACCCACGTCCACACGTGATGACCCTATTTGGATGTGAAAATGTCAGGATAACTGATGTCACCATTGCAAACTCTGCCTACTGGACGGTGCATCTTGTTGGATGTCATGATGTAGCCATATCAGACATATCGTTGCTCAACAATCTCAAGGTGCGCAACGGTGATGGCATCGATATAGATCACTCGCATAAGGTGCGCATATCCAATTGCTATATTGAAAGCGGAGATGACTGCATCTGCTTGAAAAACCGACGAGAATTTGAGGAATATGGCCCTTGCTACGATATTGTGGTCAGCAATTGCATCATGACATCGCGCAGTTGCGCTGTAAAGATCGGTTCGGAGAATATGGACCGTATCTCACACGTGACTTTCGACAATTGCATCATCCGCGACTCAAACCGCGGAATCGGTATCCAAAACCGTGACGAGGGAAGTGTGGAAAATGTGACATTCTCTAACATCATCATAGATTGCCACCTCTTCTCTGAGGTATGGTGGGGGCAGTCAGAACCAATCTATATCACGTCTTACCCTCGTGCAATTGGCAACCATAAGGATGCAGGCTGGCGTTTTCCCAAAGGAGCCACGAAAGGCGCTTGCGGACCAATTCACAATATACGCTTCATGAACATCTTTGCCACTTCCGAGAACGGCATCTTCATTGGATGCGACACTCCGGGCAAGATTTATGATATTTTGCTTGACAATATAAAGATTGACCTCGTAGACATTACTCCTTATCAAAAGGGTGTCTACGATCGTAGGCCCTGTGATGGAGACGGTTGGTTGCGAGGCAAGACTTATGGACTCTTCAACGAGAATGCACTTGATGTGCACGTCGATGATTTTGATATCCGCCTCATCAGTTTCCCAAAAGAACTCTATGGGGGCGACCGAAATAATTAATAAAATTCATATCATCACTTCAAGATTTCGTTATGAAGTGGGTATGAATTTCTCAGAGTCTCAAATGTTGAAGAATTTGACTTCAAAAGTTCAGTCATAGCCGACGGATCATAGGCAGCCACTATACGATCGGCGGTGAGAGAATCGGGATCTTTATACTGACCTTGTAGTCCATCAAGATTCACTTGAAGTCTGAGTGTGGCAGCTATTGCTTCAAGCACCATTCGGGTTGCCCTCTGTTTACCCTCCACACTATAGCCCGCAATGTGGCATGTGGCAGTATCAACAAGGGAAAGGAGTTTCCTGTCAATATCGGGTTCTCCTTCCCATGTATCAATAACACTATGGCTTATCTTCCCTTCTTGTATTGCGCCTATAAGGGCTTGGGTATCGACCACTTCTCCCCTTGCAGCATTGATGAAAATAGCTCCCGGCTTCAAATGATTAATTGTGTCTTTCCCGATCAGATGAAAGGTAGGATATGACCCGTCACGGGTAAGAGGAGTATGCAGCGTGATTGCATCGCTATTTTGAAGCACTTCCTCAAGCGGCAGATACGTACGATCGGAAAAACCACTTTCCTTTCTTGGCGGGTCGCAGACAAGCACCTTAACGCCGAGTCTTTCTCCCCAACGAGCCACGATTCCTCCAACATTTCCACATCCAATCACACCCAAAGTAGACTTATCCATATCAAATCCATTACGCAATAAATTTGACCAGACATAAAGAGCCACTCCCGGAGCGTTGCATCCGGGAGAATTTGTCACTACAATTCCATTTTCCTCACACCAGGGAATATCAATATGGTCAGTACCTATTGTGGCAGAAGCTACAATTTTCACTTTAGACCCATGGAGAAGATTTTTGTCACATTTAGTGCGAGTTCTTACTATCAGAGCATCAGCATCCCTTACAGCATCAGCATCTATTTCTGATGCCGCAAGCAGAACAAGATCAGCATCCTTTATTCTTCCCTCCAGAAAAGGAATGTTTTTATCTGCAATTATCTTCATGATTATCCAATGAGCGACTCAATAAGCATAAACAGGAACAAAGCCATGAAAAGCGCCAAAAGCCCCCAAAACCATATTGGACTTTGAGGGATTCTCCTCATAGCAAAGAAATTGGATATCTGCACTGAGACAGCAAAGCAAAATGAAGATGCATATGCGCCAAAATTGTCGAAATCTGCCATCATGAAGATTCCACAAGAGAACCCCAAAAGATTAATCATATTGTTGAATGTACGCACCCTCATATTGCCTGCATAAATGAGCATGGCATTGTTGAGAGTCATCATCAGCCCTACAAGGGCGAGAGTGCAAAGTGAGATGAATACCATCAGAAGATAGTTGCCATCGGCATATGGAAGGGTCATCAAAAATTGAGGCATCCTGAAGTCGGAAAAAGATATGAGGCCAAAACCAAGAGCAACCCAATACGGAGCAATCAAACCCATTAAATACGCAACAATTTCCCTAATTCGAAGCACTTTTATCATTATTGCCATAATAGGATATACCAGAATTAGAGAAAGGAAAGCATATTGCACCATTGATCCTACAGATAGGTATGTAGCAACGGCAAACATTGAAGTGGTAGCATTCTCAGCATTATATGCCTTCATCATGATGTCAAGGCAAATCAAATTGACAATCAGCATCACCACAGGAGCACCAAAATAAGAAGTATTGACGGGATTAGAAGCGAGTATCACCGCCATTGCAGTCGGGAGCAAAGCTTCAGTACTTCTGACAAAAGAATGCTTTTTATTGAAAAGAAATGCCAAGAAGATGGCCAATCCTATGAATACGGTGTTGATGCCACATCCAATAAGATGAGGAAACGGATTTGCCGGCAAAGTAAAGCAAAGTCCAAATTCAGCATGCGGACTAAGAGATGGCATCAAAAAGGCAGTCGCAGCGATCATTGTGATCGCTGCCACAGTTCCTACTACCATTGAGCCCGGGCCGGCTGTGAAATAATTATCTGTCTCCTGTTCGGGAACCACCGGCTGCATCACTCGTCGTCGTCCTGATTGAATGAGTTCTTAAAATTTTTCCTTGACCGCATCTTACCGGGAGCACGAGTTTCTGTATAGTTGGTAAGTTTGGGACCTTTATTGGAGATAGTGCGAGCTTCAGCATGATAGCTGAAATCGTTGTTCCTACGAGGCTTCTCGTCATTGAAACGAGGTTTGCGGTCACTATTGTCAAACCTGCGAGGCTTCTCATCGTTGAAACGAGGCTTGCGGTCGCCATTGTCAAACCTGCGAGGCTTCTCGTCGTTGAAACGGGGCTTGCGGTCGCCATTGTCAAACCTGCGAGGCTTCTCGTCGTTAAAACGGGGCTTACGGTCGGCATTGTCAAACCTGCCAGACTTCTCATCATTGAAACGGAGCTTGGAGTCTTCGTTGTCAAATCTGTGAGGCTTATCGTCGATCCGACGTTTCTGACGGTCGCCTTTGTTAGCATCTTTTTTACGGCTCTTACCGTCATATCTCTTTGCGTCGTCTTCCCATTCACGATCAGTCATACGGCGCACCTTGGGAGAATCAGTTTTACTTGACGCATGTTTCACCACCCCGCCATCTGCACGGAAGTCATTATATGCTCCGCTGAACATCACATACTCATTGAGTGTACATTCGAGAGCACCGTTGAGAAGCGGATACTTCACGGAAGGCTTAAGACCTATGTCTTGCATAAAACCATCCTCCAACCCAATGATCCATGCGTTCCATCCTTCAAAATTCTTTTTCAGACATGATCCGATGGTCCGATAGAGTGCTTGAGCCGTCATGTTGGTAGGATTGATACGTTGTCCATAAGGAGGATTCATCACCAACACACCTTCAGGCGCATTGTCGGTCCACTCCTCAAAGCTCTTACAGCTAATCTCTACCATATTTTCCACTTTGGCACTCTTCACGTTGCGACGCGCAATCTTGACAGCCTCGGGGTCAATATCGCCACCATATATCTTGTAGGCGAAATCGCGTTCGCCACTATCGTCATTGTATATTTCCTCAAAAAGGGCTTCATCAAAGTTGTCCCACGTCTCGAAAGCAAATTTCTCTCGATATATGCCGGGATTTATATTTGCAGCAATAAGCGCAGCTTCGGTAAGAAAAGTGCCAGATCCGCACATCGGATCGGCGAAATCGCAGTCTCCTTTCCATCCTGAAAGCATAATAATGCCAGCAGCAAGCACCTCATTTATAGGAGCTTCAGTGTTTTCAACCTTATATCCACGCTTCGAGAGAGGCTCACCGCTTGAGTCGAGCGAAATTGTGACTCTATTTTCAGAAATATGAACATTAAGTTGAATATCAGCTCCCTGCAGACGTATGGATGGACGAGAACCACAAATATCGTTGAAATGGTCTACTATACCATCCTTTACCCTGTAAGTGACGAATTTAGAATGGGTGAAGTCAGCGCTTGAGACAGTGGAATCAATCGAGAATGTAGAATCAGGCCTCATATATTTCTCCCACTCGATCTCCCGCACAGCATCATATAGTTCATCAGGATTCGAGGCAGTGAATTTCACTATAGGTTTCAATATTCTCAGAGCTGTTCGGCAACATATGTTGGCTTTGTACATCAAAGCGAGGTCACCATAAAATTGCACCATACGCTTGCCTACCTCTACATTTTCGGCACCAAGCCCGATGAGCTCATCACGTAGCACTTCTTCAAGGCCTTGAAAAGTCTTGGCCACCATCTGAAATTTCTCCGGATTCTCAGGTGTCTGTGTGGATTGAGAATTCATTTTGTAAATTAAAAACTTATGACGTTATTGTTTTTGTTTTCTTCGTCGTCTGATTTCGAAGGTTTAAGATAGGAGGGTATTTGGCTGTCCTTTTTTTCAGAAATCTTCCTAAGATCATCAAGATATTTTGGATCTCGGCTAAATGTCGGAAATCTTTCGATCAGTGCTACCACTTCATGGTCGTCATACTGGGAAGGATCGAGCACAGCATACTTTGCCCTGTTGGCGTCTTGGATCTGTTGCTTCAGTTTTTCCGCTCCATACATTTCAGCTATTTGACTGTCAATTTCCTTTTCCTTAGCAATCTTAGCCTCCTGATCATGATGCTCACCGAATATAACTACATCTTCAGACTCAGCGGGTCCATGCGCCGCCTCCTGATTCTTTTTCTCTATCAGAGTCAAATCGAAGCCAGATGCGAGGATTGTAACCTTCAGTTTATCACCGAGTTCAGGATTGTCTGCTATACCCCACTTCACATCGATATTATCAGGGAGTTTCGACGTGAATGCATATATTTCAGTCATTTCCTGCGCCGTGATCGGCCTTTCGCTATTTCTATTGCAAGCAAATTTCAAGAGCAACCTTTGCGAAGTGTTGACATCATGCTTCTTCATCAATGGAGAATGAAGAGCATTTCTGATTGCACTCGTGATTCGATGGTCGCCATCGCCATATGCGGTAGCGATGATAGCAGTCTTTGAATCGCGAAGAGTAGTCTTCACATCTTCGAAGTCAACATTTATATAGCATTCTTCACTAATGATTTCAGAAATTGATCTGGCAGCATTGGCAAGCGTGTCATCAGCCTTTTCAAATGCATTGAAGAAGTTAAGATCGGGGTATATCTCAATCAATTGTTCGTTGTTGATTACGAGGAGTGCATCAACAAATTTCTGCATTTCCTTAGCGCCTTCGATGGCCTTCATGATTTTTTTCTTTCCTTCGAAAAGGAATGGAATTGTCACGATTCCGATGGTGAGTTTATTTTCCTCTTTTGCGATTTTAGCCACCACCGGTGCAGCCCCGGTACCTGTGCCACCACCCATACCAGCAGTTATGAAAACCATTTCAGTGTTCTTGTCAAAGAGAGCCCGAATGTCTTCAGTAGATGCTTCGGCACACTGGCGGCCTGTGCCCGGATCATTTCCTGCACCACGTCCTCGGGTGACGTCCCATCCGAGTATCAGTTGATTTGGGACAGGCGACATTTTTAACGCCTGCTCATCGGTGTTGCACACTACGAAATTGACATTGGGAATATTCTGCCGATACATATAATTGACAGCATTATCACCACCTCCACCAACACCTATCACCTTAATAATGGCAGATGTAGCGTCGTCAAGAAATTCGCTTGTGTTTGATATGTCGTTGAGATAATCTTCCATATTATTTTATTTTGAGGTAGTAGAGGAATCCGTATTAAGAAAGTTCATCGCCTTCGTCGTCTTCACCAATAGGAGTAAATATTTGGCCAAGTTTGTTGCCAAGACGATTGAAGAATCCTGGTTTGTCCGGTTTTGGCTTTTTCCCGGGCTTGTTGTCGATCCCCGGCTTATCAGGGATCGTCGGTTCAGGCTTTTCGGGCTCAGGAGCAGCCGGTATCTGAAGGCAATCTTCATCCGACTTCTTAGAGGCTGCATACATTATTGCAGCCAGCTGCAGACTCTCCATTCCTTGACCATTGACATCAGTCATTCTGATATAGTGTGGCAATGTAGCCATTCTGACTTTAAGTCCGGTAAATTTCCCGATAAGTTCCATCATGCCGTTGAGACGAGCCCCGCCGCCGCAAAGCACGATACCTTCCGGAATATCCTTTTCTGTGAGATTGGCATATTTAATCTGTTCTACAATATTAGCCACAATTTCTTCCGACCTTGCCACTACATATTTGCTGATATCCGATTGTTTATGGTTGCCGACTTTCACTTGCGATGGAGTAGTTGGCGCTATTGCATTGCCGAAATTAATCTTGAACTCCTCAGCCTTGTCTTCGAGTTCGTTAAGCTCCATTAAATCGAGGGTAATATTTCTCCCACCAAAGGGGAGAGTGGCATAGTAGACCAGATTACCTCGGGTATAGATAGTGACCGTAGTGGTTTCGGCACCTAAATCCACCAGCATACACCCAGTCTTCTTCTCATGCTCGTTGAGAGCTATTTCCCCGGTAGCTAATGGTGTCACCACTATTCCCTTCAGATCAAGATCAAGTCTGTCTTTGATCACTCTCTTAAGGTTGCTCTGAATGATAGGGCGCGCCACGATTAGATCATAGACAGCGGTTATATGATTGCCCATCATTCCTTTCGGTCGGTGTGTTTCCGTTTTTCCAACAGTGAATATACGAGGAATAGCATCGACGATCTCAAGAGAACTATCGAGCTCAGCCTCCATTGCGCTTCTTTTAAGACGCTCCAGGATGGCATCAGTGATATCAGTGTCGTCAGGAAGAGCGAGAGAAACATCTTTACGAATGCTTCTCAGTGAGCGACCGGAAATACCGACATACACACCAGTGATCTCCTTTGGAGCAATGTTATGTCGGCGTTCAAGCCTTTCAAGCACAAAATTGATTAAGTTGTATGTCTCCTCTATATTTTGAATCTGCCCATACCTCACAGAGTCAGAGCTTTTTTCTTGCTCAATGGCAAGTATCTCCAGCTGACCACTTTTGCCAGCTGCGCCTACCGCTCCGATCACTTTGGAACTGCTTATTTCAAGTGCTGCTATGTATCTGTCTGTAGCCATTATATTCTTTAACCGTTATCTTCTACGGAATTCTGTGTGTTAATATTTGCCACGTCAGGAAGCGTGGCCTCTTCGAGGTCTATGCCGTCATCGTCAAGGGCACCATGCTGAGATATAACCTTATTTCGGCGTGATGCCACAATTTGATTTTTAAACTTGACGGAAATAGTGTCGTATGTATTCCAGCCTTTTGCCGGCAAGACATTGCGGTATGCCGTCATAATGGCTGCTTTCTTTTCATCAAGGCGAGTAGAATCGCCAAAATTTATCACGTGTCCCTGAAGTCTTGGAATAATTATCAAGTCATTTGGACCATCTATCTTATATGCAGCAATCAGCGGACTTAATTCCGGTTGCGCTCCTACATATCTGATGACTGAAAGTGCTGAAGAAATACAATTTTCATATTTCTGAGGGACTATCAGCACTGGCACATCAATAAAGAATTCCGCATCAGCTTTTATCCTCTTCCCATATCTATTGATATAGAAGCTATGTCCTTTATCTGTGAAAACCCTCACTTCAGCCTTTATTGGAGTGATAGTGATGCGCAGGCGACTGTCAGGGTCAAATGAGCACTCCACCGATTCAAAGTTAGAAAAAGTGCTTAGATAGTCTTCAAGCTTCTTCAGGTCAATTTTTTTGATTGTCTCCCCTTTGAGTTTGCAGCCATATTTCGCAAGCTGGGAATTCACACCTTGCTTAAGCACACTATCCGGAAGCGTATTGCCAATAATACGGAGGTCAATACCGGGGCATACACGTCTGGCATTATCCTCATGGACGAATGCAAAGGCAAATGCCACATATCCCAGTAGCACCAGCAACAAGACGATTTTAAATATTGTCTTCCACATATTGGTATAATCCTCTATCCCTATCAGGAGTGTCTATATAACAAATTTCATATCAATCATTTGCGGTGATGATACGGCATATATCGGGCAGCAAGACATTGAGATCTGCCGCGCCGAGAGTCATAAGCACTTCAAAATTACTACTTTTTATCAAATTAAGCAAATTTTTCCGCTCGCAAAATACTTTATTTTTGCAATTGACGTCTTTCAGCACCATTTGAGAGTCAACTCCAGGAATTGGTTTTTCCCTCGCCGGATATATTTCAGTCATGATAAGACGGTCGGCAGAAGATAATGCTTCAGCGAACTCCTTAGCAAAATCCCGGGTGCGGGTATAAAGGTGAGGCTGAAATATTACGGATATCTCCTTTCCCGGGTAGAGCTTCTTGACAGATTCAATCGAGGCCTTCACTTCAGCAGGAGAATGTCCATAGTCGTCAATGACAACAGTTTTGCCATCAGTCACACCATCGAGCCAAACTTGAAAGCGACGTTCAGCCCCTTTGAAGGTCTGCAGTCCCTTTTTTATTTCATCCGGGGTCGCGCCTGCATGCCAGGATGCTGCTGCAGCTGCTACTGAATTATCTATATTGATTTCTACCGGCACCCCAAGACTCACATCTTCTATCACAGTTTCAGGCCCATGAATATCAATGGCCAGTGACCCCATTCCCCACCTTACGTTATCAGCATACCAATCTCCACGCTGGCTTCCATACCCGCTATAGGTCTCGATCTTGACATCCTTTCCTACGCGAGGAATAAGCTTCAGTCCGGTATGCATGATAAGGAAACCGCCAGGACGAATCAGCGAAGTAAAATGAGCAAACCCTTCAAGATATCCGGATTCGTCGCCGTAAATATCGAGATGATCGGGATCAGTAGATGTCACCACGGCAAGCCATGGATGAAGCTGATGAAACGATCGGTCGTATTCATCCGCCTCTATCACTGAATAGCGGCTGCCGCGTGAGATCATGAGATTGCTCCCTGTATTGCGAAGTATACCACCGAGGAAAGCATTGCATCCTCCTTTAGTCTGGTCTAAAATCCAAGCAGTCATAGACGATGTAGTCGTCTTTCCATGCGAACCGGAGATGCAAATGCCATCAGTGTCGGCAGTGATCATACCCAGCACTGCCGCGCGCTTGACGGGTGTCAACCCGAGTCTACGGAATTCACTCAGTATTCGATTGTCATCGCCTACTGCCGGAGTATACACGACAAGGGTATCCTCCGGATTCTTCATTTCGGCAGGTATAAGGGCCGGATCATCTTCAAAGACGATATTAGCACCCTCTTCTCTAAGTGCATCGGTCAGATGTGTGGATGTACGGTCATAACCGGCTATCCGGCAACCTTTCGAAAGGAAATATCTAATAAGGTTTGCCATTCCGATACCTCCGGCACCAACGAAATATATGTTATCTGGAATTTTCATTGCATTATCTTCACGATCTCGTCCACAATCTTCTCATCTGAATCAGGAAGGGCGAGTTTCTTGATTTCCGCGCTCATCTCCTGCAGCTGCTTGCTGTCGTGGATAATTTTTATTATTTCATCTATCAACTTCTCGCGCGCATCAGCATCCTTGACGAGAACAGCCGCTCCTTTATCAGAGAGAGCACGTGCATTTTTCGTCTGATGATCTTCTGCCACGTTAGGGCTCGGCACGAGTATACAAGGCTTTCCGAGCAGCTCAAGTTCACTGATAGAGCCCGCTCCCGCCCTCGACACAACAAGGTCGGCTGCAGCATAAGCAGCCGCCATGTCGGATATAAACTTTGTCACTACAATCCCCTTGAGATTCTTGACAGCAGCATTGCCACGGTCGCCAAAATTCTTACCGGTCTGCCAAATCACCTGAATCCCATCATCATAGAGTCGGCGTATACCTTGCTCCATGCTTTCGTTGAGAGTAAGGGCCCCGAGACTTCCTCCTACTACAAGCACAGTGGGAAGATTCGGGTTGAGGCCGAATCTTTCCCTTGCCTTTTGCGGCGAAATTGATTTGGAAAGCAGATCCTTGCGCACCGGATTGCCCGTAAGGACAATTTTATCAGCCGGGAAGAATCTTTCGAGGTCAGGATATGCCACGCATATCTTTTTTGCTTTCTTAGCAAGAAGCTTATTGGTCACGCCGGCATATGAGTTTTGCTCCTGCAGAAGAGTCGGCACCCCTGCCCTTTGGGCAGCTTTTAGAGTTGGTCCGGAACAATATCCACCCACGCCTATGGCAATATCCGGTTTGAAATCAGCCACAATCTTGCGCGCCAAGGCTATAGATCGCCTCAATTTCAGTAGAACTCCGAAATTTTTGAAAAGATTCTTTCGGTTGAATCCCGCTACCGGAAGTCCTTTTATCTCGTAGCCGGCGGCCGGCACCCTCTCCATCTCCATTCTATTGTCGGCACCGACAAAAAGAATTTCGGCATTAAGACGAGCCTTCAATGCATTGGCAATACTCAGCGCCGGGAAGATATGTCCACCTGTTCCGCCACCGCTTATAAGGATTCTATATTTGTCTTTTTTCATTTTGGGTATGCTTGAGGCGGAAGGCAGGGGCTTCCGCCGGAATTATATGAGATGTTAGTTTTCAGCAGAAGCATTAATTGCATTCATATCTTCGCCAAGATGACGGGCCTCATCATTATCTTTTTCCGATTTTCCTTCTTTCTGGCGCGTAGCATAGCGTGATACGGATAGCATAATGCCTATGGCAACACTCATCACAAGCACCGATGTGCCACCTTTAGAAATGAGAGGCAATGGCTGTCCAGATACAGGGAAAAGACCAGTTACAATAGCCATATGCACCAATGCTTGGAAGACTATCAGTATTGCACAACCGAGTATGAGAAATGCCGGGAGTGCACGAGTCACATTATAAGCGACATATCCGGCTCTTGCGAGCAGAAGCAAATATAGTATCATCAGGAAAATTCCTCCTATAAGACCACTCTCCTCTATCACAATACTATAGATATAATCGGAGAAAGCGAGGGGCAGACGCACGCTCTCACGCGAATTTCCGATTCCTTTGCCCACTACTCCTCCACGTGCTTGAGCAAGCTTTGCCATTATCACCTGCCTGTTCTCATCAGTCAATTCATCTTCGGGATGAACTCCTCTAATATGGCGGAGAATACGGTTTATGTGCGTTTTAGAGCCAATGGCGTGGTCGCCTCCTGCGGCTGAGACCTGTTCAGTCTGCCCTACCTTATCAAACTCCGACGATCTATTGATCATTTTCGTACTGACATAGAATATTCCGAAAAGGACTCCATAAACGCCGATCACAATACATATTTTTTTCAAAGGGATGCCACAGATCAGAAACATTGAGACACTCACCACCATCACCAGCAGCGTGTTGGTAAGGCCGTTAAGGGCAAGAAGTCCACCGAACGCTGCTACAATTATCGCAGAATATACTATCCCTGAAGTCTTCACATCATGGCGCATCTGACTCTTTGCCAATATTGTTGCCAACCATATGATAACTGTCAGCTTTACAATCTCAGGGGGCTGCACTGTGAATGGGCCGAGCATAAATGCGCGCTGCGCTCCATTGATTTCCACTCCCATAAAAGTGGAGTAGGCAAGAGCCAGCCACGATAAAATGCCTATAAGACCTGCGAAACGCGTAATGTAGCCGTAATGGATGCGCTGCACGAGATAGAGAAGCACAAATCCGATTCCGAGAAACATTCCGTGGCGAATGAGGGGAGCATATACGTTTGTGCTCACAACTTCAGCTGCAGAGGCACTGTAGAGCTCAATTATTGACACGAGTACCAACATAAGATAGATACCCCAGATATATGGGTCACTTTTGAGCACCGTGACTACTGTCTCACTACGCTTCCGATTGCCCTTTTTCGCTTTCCTATTTTGCTCCAAAGGTTTGCCATCTAATGATTCGCGTATGTATAATCCTTCTATTTCGGTCTGACTCATATTGAATTAATGTTGTCTGGTTTTACTGTGATTGTGGTCAGAGTTGGTTTACGGCATCTTTAAACTTGCGTCCTCTGTCTTCATAGCTACTGAAAAGGTCGAAGCTTGCGCAGCATGGTGAGAGTAGCACAGTGTCTCCCTCAGACGCCAGTTCCCTACATGCCTTCACAGCATCATTCAGTGAGTGGCAATCACGAATCTCTTTCACTTCGGCAGAGAAAAAGTCGAGCAGCTTGGCATTGTCTTTGCCCATGCAGACTATAGCTTTTACTTTCTCCTTTACAAGAGGAAGAATTTCGCTGTAGTCATTACCTTTATCTTTTCCTCCGAGTATCAATACCACAGGAGAATGCATGCTGTCGAGTGCATACCAAGTAGAATTGACGTTGGTAGCCTTTGAATCATTGATCCAGCGGACACCGTCGAGATCACGCACGAATTCAAGCCTATGCTCCACAGCCTCGAAGTCACCAAGCGCCTCCCTAATAGTATCGCTCTTTATTGAGAGCAGGCTTGCAGATATTCCGGCAGCCATAGAGTTGTAGAGATTATGACGGCCCGGAAGTGAAATACGATCTCTTGGGATGTCCCAAGTCTCACCGGGTATTTCAAAATGCACTATCCCGTTTTCATCTTCCCACGCCACACTTTCTGGCTCGTATGTGTCGGAAAATGGCATAAGGCGAGCTTCCGTCTGCAATGCTTTCACTTGAGCAGTGACAATGGGGTCACCGAGCCAATAGACGAAGCAATCATCAGCTTCTTGATTGCGAGCGATACGGAATTTTGCACGTGTATAATTCTCCATCTTATGGTCGTATCTGTCCAAATGATCGGGCGTGATATTAAGCATTACGGCAATATTTGCCTTGAACTCATACATATTCTCCAATTGGAAACTTGAAAGCTCAATCACATAGACATCGTGTTGCTCTTCAGCCACTTGAAGGGCGAGACTTTTGCCCACATTACCGGCAAGGCCCACGTTAAGGCCTGCTTTAGTCAGGATATGATATGTCAGCATCGTAGTAGTAGTCTTGCCATTAGAACCAGTGATGCACACCATCTTGGCATCAGTAAACCACCCTGCGAATTCTATCTCTGAAAGGATAGGTATCCCAGCCTCTTCTGCTTCCTTCACGAGAGGAGCTGTAGGAGGAATACCGGGGCTTTTAACTATATAATCTGCCGAAAGCACTCTTTTTCGTGAATGTCCGTTTTCCTCAAAGAGGATTCCCCTACGGAGCATTTCTGCGCGATATTTATCAGAAATTGGACCGTTGTCGCTGACGAATACCTTCATGCCGAGAGCCTCTCCCAGCACGGCAGCCCCAACACCACTTTCTCCGGCGCCAAGCACTATTAGAGTTTTGTCTTCAAAATCTTTTTGATTCTTCATATATTGTATATTTTCTTTTCAATTAGGTTAGTTATCTCCAAAAAATAACTCAGCAAACCTTGCTTGATCTTTACCAATTTATTTTTCTACAATTACTTAGCGTATTTTCAGAGTTACAAAAGTCAATGCTGCAAGCAGGATGCCAATAATCCAGAAACGCACCACTATTTTTGATTCCGGTATAGGTTGTTTAGGGAAATTAATTAGGCTTTGGATTCCCGGATCGCCCGCTTTCTGGAAGTGATGGTGAAGAGGGGTCATCTTGAAAATACGGCGTCCCTGTCCATATTTGCGTTTGGTCATCTTAAAGTAGCCTACCTGCATGACTACAGATAAATCTTCGATGAAGAATATAAGGCAGAGCAGAGGAATGAGCAATTCTTTTCGGATCAAGATAGCAAATACAGCAAGAATGCCTCCGAGCATAAGGGAACCGGTGTCGCCCATGAACACCTGTGCCGGAAATGCATTGTACCAAAGGAAACCTACAAGAGCTCCTATGAAAGCTGCCGCATAGACCACAAGCTCCTCCGAGCCAGGAATGTACATTATATCAAGATAGCCGGAATATATCACGTTTCCACCCAAATATGCCATTATAGCGAGAGCCACACCAATGATTGCGGATGTCCCGGCACAAAGTCCGTCAAGGCCATCAGTGAGATTAGCACCGTTGCTGACGGCAGTCACCGCCACGATGACTACTATGACAAATATGATCCATCCTGCAGTGTGAGCAGCCTTTTCATTGGGAATCCACGATGTAAGCCACTGATAATTGAAATTGTTGTTTTTCACGAAAGGAATAGTGGTCTCCGGTGTCTTATAGACTTTCACCGGGTGTACAGTCCTTTCCTGATCCGCGTTGTCATATGAGCTCGAAGCCATTATTACAGTGGGGCCATCGTTAGTAGAAGATGTAATCGAGGAAGCCATAATCAGTTCAGAGACAGCTTCCTTCTCAGTTGTCAGGGGCACACTGCTCATTTTTATGTCAGGAGACAGCCACATGGCGAGCCCCACGAGAAGACCGAGACCTACTTGTCCGATGATTTTGTATTTTCCTTGAAGCCCATCTTTATTATGATACTTAATTTTTCTGTAGTCGTCCAAAAACCCAATAGCACCTGTCCATAAGGTAGCGAGGAGCATCAGCAACATGTATATATTCCCAAGATTGCCCATCAGCAAGCAAGGCACCATGATAGAGACAATGATGATGATACCCCCCATGGTTGGGGTGCCGGTCTTCTTCATTTGTCCTTCGAGTCCAAGGTTGCGCACCACTTCACCCACTTGCATTCTTTGCAGGCGGTCGATGATACGGCGACCAAAAACGAGCGCTATCAGAAGCGAGAGTGTAAAAGTAATTCCCGCACGGAAAGATATGTAAGTCATCAAGTGCCTCCCCGGAAAGTCGATGGAGCCGGCATTTTGTAGGTAATCGAAAATGGCGTAAAACATTTCTTCTTGTATATTCTATCGTTATCTGCTGTATTTATCAATCATGCATTAAGCATTATTTTTATGCATTGAAAAATGACTCAACTTCCTCCCTGTCGTCGAAATGATGACGAACTCCTTTTATCTCCTGATAGGGTTCGTGTCCTTTTCCTGCTATCAGCACCACGCCCCCGGAAGGGCATGTAGAGAGCGCAGCACGGATTGCCTCGCGACGGTCAGTGATGCAGAGAGTGCGTCGGAGCTCCTCTGCACTTAGACCTGCTTTCATCATATTTATAATGTCTTCCGGCTCTTCATCTCGAGGATTGTCGGAGGTCAGGATAAGCCGGTCAGAGCGGCAAGCCGCTTCTTGCGCCATCATCGGACGCTTGCCATGATCGCGATTGCCACCGGCACCCACAACAGTACAAATATATCCGTCGCCACCAAGCACGTCTCGTATTGTGTCGAGCACATTCACAAGAGCATCTGGAGTATGAGCATAGTCGACGATAGCTGTCACCCCATTCTGTCCGCGGAATGTCTGGAAGCGTCCTGCCACCGGCACAAGTCGACTCATATTGACAAGCAATTCATCTTTAGGCAACCCTGCCAGACACGCTGCGCCATAGACTGCCGTCAGATTATAGGCATTGAAGCGTCCGGTAAACTGCACTTCCACTTCTTTTCCGTTGAGCGATAGGAGCGTACCGTCGAGTCTGCTTTCCACTACACGGCCACGAAAATCAGCGTCGCTGCGCAGGGAGTAAGTATAGGTCTTTGCCTTTGTGTTCTGTATCATATAGCGTCCTGCCTTATCATCTATGTTGACAAGAGCAAAAGCTGAAGCTGGCAGCATATCGAAAAATGCTTTCTTTGCATTCATATAGTTTTCTACCGATCCATGATAGTCAAGGTGGTCGCGGGTCAAATTAGAGAAGATCGCACCGGCAAATTGAAGCCCGGCAATACGCTTCTGCTGGGCAGCATGGCTCGAAACTTCCATGAAGGCATATTCGCAACCTGCCTCTACCATCTCAGCCAATAGGCGGTTGAGCGTAAGAGGATCCGGAGTGGTATGAGTGGTAGGGATTGCATGAGTCCCGACATAGTTACAAACTGTAGAAATCAATCCAGCCTCAAATCCTTCAAGACGAGCCATCTCGTAAAGGAGTGTAGCAGTTGTAGTCTTGCCGTTAGTTCCGGTCACGCCCACAAGCTTAAGACTTTGTGAAGGATGTCCATACCAAGCGGAAGCAAGCCGACCAAGTGCATCTGACGAATCTTCGACTCGAATATAAGTGATGCCGGGTTCAAACTGAGCCGGCATAGCCTCACATACTATCGCTCCTACATGAGCAGAGGCAACTACAGGTATATACTTATGGCCGTCGGTAGTGACGCCACGAACTGCTACGAACATTCCTTCTTTCATAGCCTTGCGTGAATCACTCTCCAGTGCCACTATGTTTTTATCAATATCCCCAACTATTTCGAGAGGCTTGATATCATTAAGCAGTGTTGATAGTTTTGTTGTCATATGTTGTGTTGTCTAATTTCGAATTTTGGATTGTAAGAAAGCACCTAAATAATATTGTCTATTGCCTATAACTTAAAAAGTCAAATCGCCAAAGTAATCAGTATCTTTTTTCCTCTGACTGTAGGACTGCCGGGAGAAATCGACTGGGCTGTCACTCTTCCAGAACCCCTTATCTCAACGTTTAGACCTCTGCTTTCAAGCATATTGACTGCCGATCGCAGATCGTAGCCAGTCACATCAGGCACTTTTCCATAAGGATATTCCTTCTTTGGTGTGACTTTTTTAATTGGCTGCCCTAAAGTTCCGGCAATCTTTTCGGAATCGTCGCCGAAACTCGCTGCAAGCGTGGGCCTTTCAGTAGCTGCACTCTTAATCAACTTTGGAGTGCCCGAGAGCATTCCTCTTGCATGCATCTTGAGGGCTATTTGCTTCATCACCTGACCCGATGTACGGTTAGCACTGAGCCCGGCAGCACCTTGCACGAGTACCATGCAACTATATTTCGGCACTTCGTAAGGGAAGAAACCGGCGAATGCAAATCGCCTTTTGGCTGCATTATACTGTCCTTTCTCTACAGGGAACGCCGTTCCGGTTTTACCTACAATCTTGACTCGATCATCGCGGACAAGGCGAGCCGTGCCATGCTCTCCCCACACCACTTCGTGGATGCATTGTTTAACTTTTTCAGCAGTCTCAGGGGAACAAATCTGATCGCGGATATAGGTAATAGGGATAATTGAGTCTCCTTTTTCCGAACGCAATGCGCGCACAAGATGTGGCCTTACGAGCCTTCCATGATTAGCAATAGCATTATAGAAAGCAAGCGTATACAAAGGGGGCACCATCGTGTTATAACCATAAGCTTGACGAGCCAAGTCGAGATGGCGAGACACGAGGGTGATGGGTTGCCCCTTACTGTTTGTCGGCTCCAACCGACGCACTTGCGGCTTTTGCTCCCCCGCAATTCCACTATTGATTCTATCGAAAAAGCCAATGGAAGCAAGACGATCATGATATTTAGCCGGGTCATTAGCATAGCCCTTGAAAATGATTCTGGCAATTCCGGTATTGCTCGACATCTCAATCACTTGCTTCATATTCTTTATCGTAGGAGCATGAGGGTCGGAGGTCCTCTGGAAAGGAGAACAGTCGACAGTCTGGTTGACATTGCTCACGAGGCCGTCTTCAAAAGCTATCATCATAGATATAGGCTTGATCACAGACCCCGGTTCATAGGGAAGTACGGCGCGGTTAAGAGCTTCTCCATACGTTCCGTCGTCCATTCTCTCGATACTCGACAAAGCCTTGATTTCTCCGGTAGAGACCTCCATCAGGATCGCCGTGCCCCATTCGCAGTTTGTCTCAGAGCATATATTCTGAAGGCTTTCCTCCACAATGTCCTGAAGGTCGATATCTATTGTGGTCAGAAGATCATATCCCGGAGTCGGAGGTGTTGTGATCCAGTTGCCGTAGCCCTTCGTAAGCGGGACTTGCTTTGCATATCCAGGTTTTCCATAAAGAAGCGAGTCAAGGTCTTTCTCCAAACCTGAATATCCATGTATTTCACCCTTGAATCTTGTCTTTTCGGTCACAACTTCGTGGACACGCCCGATGCTTCGGTTTGCCATCTTCCCATAAGGATAAATACGGCGAGAATGCTCCTCTTTATATAATGGACACCGGAAACCGGCTCCTTTAAAGTCGCGTATGAAAACCATCTTGCGAGCTGAATCAAACTCATCGAGAGGGCGATGACGCGCTATTGTCAGCGAACGCGTTCTCTTATCAGGATCTTTCTCCACCTCTTCCATCAGCCTTACGCGCCAAGACTTTGCCTTTCTTGTGGCAGCATCGGCTTTCTTTGGATCAAAACGTGGATAGCGAATGTCGAGCGTATCCGCCAGAGAATCGAGTTTTGCTATAAGCTTATCTTTCGGCATAGCTTTGATTTTGTTATGCCTCATATCGATCTTGATGTCGCACACCTTAACATTGCAAGCTAAGATATTGCCATTTGCAGCCAAAATGCTACCCCTCTCCGGAGCGATAGTGTCAATTTTGGAAAGCTGCTTTTCAGCACGCTCATTCCATGCGGGAGCCTCCACCACCGTAGTGCGGAACATATTCCAGATAATCCCAATCGCCATCAGAAGGAAGAAGCTCGTGATCACTCCATAGCGATTGAAAATGCGTCTTTTATTTCCTTTCTTTGCAGATGCCATGTCGTGATTATTACTTTTTTATATTTTGTGTAAAACCTTCACATTCTATCACTACCGGCGGCTCCTCCTGATATCGGAGTCCCAAGTGCTTCTCGGTGGTGAGTCTTGTGAGTTCAGTCTCTCTTATGAGTGTCATATACCATGCTTTCTCATGGAGCTTGTCGCTTTCAGCACGCTGCAGTTCCTTATTGAGCTGCTTGATTTCCGACATTCTTGTCTTCGTGCGGTAGCGTAATCCCATCACACCGATCAGAGCTGTGATAATAGCAATAATCAGCCAAGCATTTCGCTTGAAAAAATCAAGCGATACAGCACGTCCTGAACGCAAGGTATCGGTATTCTGCTTCATGGTGTTGGTCACCGACGCACCGAAACTCTTCTTTTTCTTGTTTTTGCTGTCTGTTCCCTTCTTTGAATTGCTCTTTCCCATCCTAATATATTTGTTTATGTACTGTCAGTTCTTATTGTTTATTATTTATTGTCAATCATTTATCGTTTATTTTCAACTCCGCTGCTCTCAGCTTAGCGCTACGGCTGCGAGGATTTCGTTCGACTTCCTCAGCATCGGCAGTGATCGGCGAGCGTGTGATTGCTTTCCAGTCGCATATCACTTTCCCGAAGAAGTCTTTTTCAATTATTCCTTCGACATTCCCTGATCTGAAGAAATTCTTCACCAAGCGGTCTTCCACAGAGTGGTAGGTCAGAATCACGGCACGCCCACCCTCCTTAAGCATATATGGAGCCGACGAAAGGAGCGCTGTCAGGGCATCCATCTCCGAATTCACTGCGATACGGAGAGCCTGAAACACCTGTGCCATCTCCTTTTTCTCCCCTTTTGGATTCAATCCGGGTCTGACGGCATCTGCAAGCTGGAAAGTGGTCTTGATACCGGTTTTGTCACGGGCATCAATGATTGCCTTGGCAGCTTTCACGGGGTCTTTAAGGTCGGCATATGTCCGGAAAAGCGACGTAAGGTCGCGGATATCATATTGATCAAGCAACTGCGAAGCTGTCAGTGGAGCTTTCCGGTTCATTCTCATGTCGAGAGGAGCATCTGCGCGGAAAGAGAAACCACGCTCAGCATCATCGAAATGATGAAACGAAACTCCGAGGTCGGCGAGAATACCGTCTACACGTTCCACTCCGTAATAGCGCAAAAAATTGCGCATAAAGCGAAAATTACTTCTGACGAAAGTAAACCTTGGATCGTCGGGTGCGTTTGCGATAGCATCCTCATCTTGGTCAAATCCGAAAATATGTCCGTCAGGGCCAAGACACTGGAGTATGGCACGAGAATGACCTCCGCCGCCGAAAGTGGCGTCGACATATATGCCATTTGGCTTAATGTCAAGGCATTCAATGGTCTGCGGAAGCAGCGCCGGAATATGATATGTTGGCTCAGACATGGGTAACGGACTTGTATTTTTTAATTCGAGCGTAAAGTTACATAATTTATTTCAAATTTGCGAATGCAAACACCATAAATTTGCAAATTTAAAGAAAAACTTATCTACAAGTCTCCACTTTTCACTCAAGTCTGCCCAAAAGAGAGGCGAGTTTATCGCCTATACCGATGGTGTAGCCCTCAGAGATGAAGACAACGCGATTGAAAGTGTCGGCAACTATAAGTATGGGAAGCTCGGTAGTGGTAAGGTTTACTCCTTCTGCAATTCCTTCTAAAATATTGCCATTTAAGTCAGTTCCGAGATTTACAGTAGATGGAAGTGGCGGAAAATCATTAAGGTCGATGCCGAAGCTTTTGGCATCACCTTCCTCTGTAAGCAGAAGCATGGGGCGTCCGGACGCCTCAAGCATAGCTGCGGCTTCCGCCAGATCGCGTATCACATGGTTGGATGGCTCATGGTTTGGTTTGAGCATAGCAAGCACATAGTAGCCACGCCCGGTTGTGGAGAGAATTGATGTCTCCATGTCTGCTCCAATGGGCATATAGTGACTTTCAGAGTCAAACGAACCAATCACTTGCACCTTGCTGTCATCTTGACGTATGGAGAGTGGCACAGCCACAGAGTCTGCATTTAGAGCGATACTCTCAATGTGTGCAAGGACCCCTCCGTCAGCCATACGCTGCCCGGTGACCGACAGATATGTAGCGCGGTCAAGACTCTCGCCATTGCTGAATGTCTCCGACAATCCTATGAAATCGGGATAATTAAGCAAAATCGGCTTTCCTCCCTCCATCTTAGATAGCGTGAAATGAGAATAATATTTAGGATCGGGGATGCTGCCGGTCGGGCTATATTCCATTGTTAGAATACCAACCGGTTCTTCTGCATGCTCATCCACCATATCGCTAAACACTGCATTGATCCAGCGCCCTGAAGCGTCAGCCCACTGGGTCTTGCCCGTGATTGGATCTATCCGTGCGGGGATTCCGAAGCAACGTGCTCCCGCCACAAAGAATACGTCGCGTGAGAGCGGAGAGGCCTTTCTGACACGCCAGACAGCTTCCGGACTCATCGTGATCTGTTCAGGATACCATGTCAGTCCGGAGTCAATATTATCGTTGACCCATTTCACCCAACTCTGAGGATCATCATGAAATCCTTGTGCATCCCCGTCAGGCACTACCTTTCTAAAGAAACTGCGAAACGGAGTCATCTCCTCATCTGCTATCCTTGGCGACATCACATATTCACCAAAGAGATTGCCCCTGCCTTCGTCGATTGCCACCACATGGTCGTCAAGCACCTCGCGCCCAACGTCGGTAAGGTCTTTTTCTGTCAGAGATTCAAGAAGAAGCAACCCTTTTTCGCGGTCATCTCGAGGCAACCCCCTCAAGAATCCCGTGATAGTGGCATGGTTCCCTCTTGCTTTCTTCAATATAGGAACAAGTCTGCCGGCATCCACTCCTAATATTTCGGCTATCTTCAGAGCATTATCCTCAGAGCAGAAAGATGCCACATAGGCATTGCGCATTGAGTCTTCTCTTTGAATAAGAAGATTGTTGGCTTTTCGCCTGGCATCGCTGACTTCCACATCAGCATTTCTGCCGACCGGAGGAGTAATGTCAAGGTCTTCCTTAATCGTGGTTGAGTCAGTTCGGTCTAACGTCACCGTAAGCCGCTTATCTTTTCCGACAGAACCCTTGCAGAAGCCAAACTTCTCCCCGTCTGTCACCCACAGCAACAGGTCGCCGAGTCCTGCTACGAGGGATGCCTCCCCTTTGCTATCGGTTTTTTTCTCAGCTATGGGGTAAAATTCGGCATAATTATATAGTCTGAACGATGCATCGGCATTCGATGCCGGAGTGCCGTCGGCATATACGGCTTGCACAGTGATCGTGTCTACCGGGGCATAGTGGTCAGTGACATTGATGAATGTGATTCCATCGATTTTCTCAAGCCTTTCCTCATCTCCTGCATAGTTGCCGAATACCCGCGCATGCATCAGCATGCCCCGCGAAGCGGGAGCATTAAACCATCCGAGGTCGAGTACAGGTTCCGGCTCGCAAGCACCTAAAAAATGCCATTCTCCGTCAGCCCACGCTTCTACCCATGCATGGTTGTCGTCGGTATGCGCCCAACGTGGGGTATACACTTGCCTTGCCGGTATGCCAACCGAACGCAAAGCGGCGACTGTGAAAGTTGATTCTTCTCCACATCTTCCTATGGCAGAGCTCACGGTCTGCTGCGGGGAATGCGTACGCCCATCGGAGGGCTGGTAGGTCGCTTTTTCATGACACCAATGATTGACTTCCAAGATTGCATCAGCCATCGACAACCCTTTCACCCGCTCTTTAAGTTCTTCATAGAACTCCGGACGATGACAATCAAGAGCCTCGTTGTTGACTCTTACCGGAAGCACAAAATGGCGGAAAAGCGCGTCGTCGACTTTGCTGCCCCAGGGCATCTCTTCCCTTGCTTTCAGTGCCGGGTCTACCACATATTCAATATAATAATCCGCATCCCGGTCGGTCATATCCGGGAGTGGCATATATGCATAAAGCATTTTCAGCGCATCGCGCTGCTCTGAAGAAAAGCTCCGCTCCGCAAGTCGCAATCCCCCTGCATTTTCGACAATACTTATCCTCTCCTGAAAATCTTTCTCTATTTCCGGAGTGACAATCTCCCCAAAAGACGAAACTGCCACCACCCCCATCAAGACCGAAATTTTATTCTTCAATGCTATACTCATATCTAAAAATCCACGCGTTAGGGCAGCTTCTTTAGTTTATCCTTAATCATTCTTACAGTCTCAGCATCACTTGTCTGGCGAATATATTCATCCATTCCAGCCCTTCCCATACTGATGCTTTTGCGACGGAATAACATGCGTGATTCAACCGATGTTTTGGCAGAGGCATGGATTTCCCTCACTCCAGTATCTACTGCTATTTCCATCACATTACTTGGAATTACACCACCGGCAGCAATGAATATCATATCAGGAAATTCCACTTGGAGGTCGTGGATCAGCGCCGAGCCTGCCATTGCCGACACTTCCTGGCCCGATGTCAGAATACGGTCGCATCCAAGTTGCATTATGTCTTTGACAGCTTTTCTCGGATCGCAACACATGTCGAAGGCGCGGTGAAATGTCTTATGAAGCCCCTCTGCCGCCTGAGCCATACGGCGACACGCCTCCATATCAATTTCCCCATCAGGAGTCAATGCACCGAACACCACACCGTTGACCCCAAGGCGTCGACAAGTCTCTATATCGCGAATCATAACGCGCATCTCTGCCTCTGAATATATAAAGTCGCCCGAGCGAGGGCGTATGAGCACATTCACTTTGATTCCTTCCACAGTAAGAGCTTCCTCAATCATCCCGACTGAAGGAGTAAGTCCACCCTCACTTAGCGCACAACAAAGCTCAACCCTGTCGGCACCTCCACGGGCAGCCGCCCAGACACTTTCAATATCTCCTGCACAAACTTCAAGAATCAATTCTTCACAATTCATATTTAGAGTCCATATCTTAAACGTTGATATCCAGTTCCACTATATAGTCGATTGCAGCAGGCATATCCTCAAGATGCAGTATCACTCCGTCAGACTGCTTTTCGTATTTTACTTTCTTACCGGTCTCGAAATCCTTAGCTCCGTTTACATTGAAGCGTGTAGGCACAAATATATGCTTAGATTCCGGCTCGAGAACATGCACGAAAAGTCTGTTTCCCTTGCGTGTAGAGGTGCCCCACGACTGAGCCGGGAAGTCACTCCCCTCAGTGGCGTAGATGGTTTCTCCGTACTTGCTCATCCACTCTCCCATTTCTTTGAGCCTTGCCAAGGCGGCAGCCGGGAGTTCTCCATTGGGTTGCGGACCAATATTGAGAAGAAGATTGGCACCCATTCCGGCAGTGTTGACGAGATAGCGTATCAGCGTAGGAGTATCCTTATAGTTTTGGTCCATAATTTTATATCCCCACATACCGTTCATGGTCTGACATGTCTCAAGCGGAAGAGGCGATATTTCTTGTCCGGATAGTCCTGCCGTATTCTGTCCCGGTATGTCGCGTTCGAATATCTGGATATCCTCCCCTGCAAATGGCACCTGATGATGATTGTTTCCTACAAGGCAGGATGGCTGCAACTTATGGATGAGTGCATATTGTTCAGGGAGCTGCCAGTCAAATGGAGTGGCGTCTTCGTCATGGTCCCACCAACCATCAAACCATATCGCGCCTATATCACCATAGCGTGTCAATAGCTCAGTGAGCTGTCCGTTCATGAAATTGTAGTATGAGTTCCAGTCTGCTTTCGATGCATCGCGTCCGGTGTCGTGTCCTGTACGTCCCTGAGGATAGTCTGGACGAGTCCAGTCAAGATGTGAATAGTAGAGATGAAGTTTGATTCCTTGTGCTTTGCATTCATCGGCAATCTCTTTCAAGATGTCGCGACCGAACGGAGTGGCATCCACTATATTATAGTCAGACTGATCGGTGTCCCACATCGAAAACCCATCGTGATGACGCGATGTCAGACATATGTATTTTGCACCGGAGTCCTTAATGGCTTTCACCCAGTCGTGGGCATTAAACTTTGATGGGTAGAAGCCCGAGGCAGCCTTGGCATACTCTTCGGCATTTGGCCCATAATTGAGATACCATTCACCCTGCCCCATCATGCTGTAGATGCCCCAGTGCAGGAATATTCCGAAACGGTTGTCAGAAAATTCCTTCCTGGCTGTCAGTATTTCTTCCGAGGGAATATAATCAGAATCTGCAGCATACGATCCGAATGCTGAGAGCAAAAAGGCAATTACAAGGAGATAATTCTTCATTTTTTCTGTCGTAAATATTCAATAAGCATATAGGCTGCCGCCACCAGGAAAGCTCCTGTGATGTCAGCCACCATATCCCAGAATTCAAATGTGCGTCCGGCATGCATCGCTCCTTGTAGAAATTCAGTGATGATGCCGACTGCGCATGGAATGTCGGGAGAATAAAACAATATCTTGATGTTTTCCGGGAATGCCGGCCATCCCTTTCTCCGCAGGGCGTCGACAATTATGCAAAGAGTGAATCCACCGAACATTATCCCGTGGGCTATCTTGTCAGCTCCGGGGAAAAGAGGTATATCGTTATCGGGCAGCGGATTGGGAGCTAGCGTCAGCCAGCATATCGCAAGAAAGCAAACCGCCGATAATATCCATGGTGGCAACTTATCGAGAAAAGCTTTGATCTTATCCATAAAAACAATATGGCTATTAAGAGCCCCTCTCATAAATTGAGAGGGCTCTTAAAAAAATCCAATCCCACAAAGATGGAATTGGATTTTTATAAGTTTTATAGTCAGGCGTCACCTGATTAGCGACGGATACCGAGTTCCTTCTTTGCGATAATAGCGCGGTAACGGTTGATATCCTTGCGAGTCAGGTAGTCGAGAAGGCTACGGCGCTGACCTACGAGAGCCTTAAGAGCACGAGCTGTAGCGTGGTCTTTGTGGTTCTTCTTAAGGTGCTCAGTGAGGTGCTTGATGCGGATAGAGAAGAGTGCGATCTGGCTTTCGGGGCTACCTGTATCATTCTTGCCCTGGCCATACTTCTCGAAGATAGCCTGCTTTTCTTCAGTTGAAAGATGCATTGTAATGAGAGTTTAAAATGTTAAATAATAAATTGTTGCCTTTCTTTAAAAGGATTGTTTCCGGGACTCTCCTCCCTTCATTGAAGCACCCTTTCGTCAAAAGACGCTGCAAAATTAATGAAAATCCATTGAATCACCAAATTTTCACAGCAAAAGTTTATTTCAATTAGTGTCCGGACAGTCGTAATAAACGATTATTCATTGTCACTACTCATATCATCTTCAATCTCCTCTATGGTAGGAAGTGCCGATGCTACATCGTTGAACAGTTTTTCTGTTTCATATTGTGCTATCCCCATCGGTTGGGTTATTCCCCTCAGTGCAAACTCAGCCTTTTTATTGCTTTTGCTGCGGCAAAGCAAAAGACCGATTGTTGGCTTGTCTTCCGGTGATTTCACATATTCGTCGACGGCGGAGATATAGAAGTTCAGTTTGCTGACAAACTCCGGGATAAACTCGACAGCCTTTAATTCGACTACCACATAGCAATGTAGTTTCAGATGATACATCAGAATATCAATGTAATAGTCATCACCGTCAACCACAATATTATATTGTCTGCCGACATAGGCGAAACCATGTCCTAATTCAAGCAGAAATTCGGTCATACGCTCGGCAAGACGGTTTTCAATGTCCCGCTCATGTTGAAGTGCCATAGTGCCTATGAAACTGAAATTATAGGGGTCTTTGAAAGCGTACTGGGCGAGATCTGACTGATATTCGGGTAAGGTTCGTGAAAAATTCGTAATCGCACTACCTACAGCATTCATATAGCCGCTGTTTATTTTTGAGACCATAACATCCCGGCTCCACCCATTACGTGTGGTTTCAAGTATATAGAAAGCACGTTCTGCGTCGCTCTTGATTTTGGGGAGCATGGAGATGTGATGGTACCAGCTTATAGTTGTCAGAGGAATATCCACATAATCCTTTGCATCCGCCAATTCTGCTACTGCCGCTTGCGAAATTGGCAGACCACTGAATTCTGCAAGTGGCACTTGCAGAATTGGGAAATTGGGATAATTCTCAGCGAACCGTCTCATATGGTGCAGATTTCTCACTGAGTAGCCTTTATCTTCAGGAAACTTGCGTGTTAAATCCACTGATAACTGTTCGATTACTTGCGATCCCCAGCCAAGTTCTTTCTTCTTTCGGATAATGTCACTGCCAATGCTCCAATACAATGACAGCATATCTGTATTCACATGGATAGCCGCATTGAGTTTAGCTTTCTCAATGAGATTCTCTATTTTATTACGCCATTCAGCGTAACCTTCCGGAAGGTTATTTGTATCTATTTCAGCTTCCATAATCTTTTTGACTGTAAAATTACGGAAAGAAATCGAGATTTACAAATGAGTTTTACCCAAATGTCTGTTTTGAATACCATATCGGGGTATAACTCGGCAAGTTCCCTACGCGAGATTTCAGGTTTATTTCGCATGGCTTCGACAATCTTGGCTCTCGTCCCCTCTCCCTGGTTCTGACCACCGTTTCTGACCACCTCTTTCTGACCACTTTTGTTTAATATATTATCCTGATTATCAATATAGGTATTCCCTATGCTTCCAATTTTCTGACCACCTTTCTGACCACTATTTTTTAATGGCAATGGGTAACGGTTGAAGATGTTATATCATTCTCAAATTCAACATTAAGACCTTTAAAGTAGTCAATCATTCATTCGGCGGAGGTCGGTGCCGGAGGGGGCTTGGTAGATGCGGAGACCGAATTCATGGACACATGCGTAGACATAGTCGAAGATGTCGGCCTGAAGTCGCTCAAATGCTGCCCAAGACGTGATCTTAGTGAAGAAATATAGCTCTAATGGCAACCCCTGAGGTGTAGGCTGGAGTTGACGTACCATAAGAATCACGGCTGGATCCGGGTGTTTCTTGATCACTTCGGGATGTGCCGTAAGATAACGTATCAAATATTTACGGAAAAGCGAGAGATTTACTTCTTGATTGGCATGTTTAAGGGAATGCTCCGACAGTAATCCCTTTTCCAACAATCTATCGATCTCCTCTTTCCTCAAAAACCTTATGGAATCAAAATCAATATAGATGGAGCGGGATACGCGTCTGGCTCCTACTTCGCGCATATTCTGATAGTTGCGGAAGGAATCGCTGATCAGTGTGTAAGGATGTATAGTGACGATTGAATTATCCCAGTTTCTGACTTTCACCGTGGTCAGTTTGATCTGTTGCACCTCACCATTAGCACCAGCCTTGTCGCAGATGATCCAGTCACCTTTCTTAAGCATATTGTTGAGTGTCAGCTGCACGCCCCCCACAAACCCCTTGATTGTATCCTGAAACACCAACATAAGCACAGCTGCCGAAGCACCGAATCCGGTCAGCACCATAGTCGGTTTTTTATCGAATAGGATGCTAAGGGCGATGATGATGCCGATCAGAACGAGTATAAGCTTCATAGCACCCTCGATCACCGTCAGATTGTGCTCTGCAGCCTTATCTCTTTTCTCGAACGCATCGACAGTATTCGACATCAACACCGAGAGGAGGTTGATGACAGCATATACTATATATACCTTCGTAAGTTTTTCTATCAGCAACACGCCCCACGCATGATTGGAGAAAGCTAAAGGGAGGAGCCACGCCAAGATAAGTGCAGGTGCGAGTTGCGAGAAAGCTTTCATAGCCTTCTTGTTGAGGATATCATCATCCCACTCAGTCTCCGTCTTCCGGGTGATAAAAGCCATAAGAGGAGTGACGATTCTCACACAAAGGAAATAAGCTGCCACTGAAATCAGAGCGATCACCACCAGCAGTGTAGGGCTAATCAACGGCGCAGCCGACTCCGGTGTCATCACCGAATTAAGCAAATCCGTTATCCAAGTTCTAAGATTCATATTGAAATTACTAAAAAAAACTATTTCCTGCCAAAGTCGGCTGGTATTTCACCCCAAAGTTCTGTCTGCCATTTCATAATTTTTACAGGCCAAGAATGAGATCGTATCCATACCAATCCGCGCCCTAAAAGTTCGAATAGCCTGGCATTGCGGTCGGTCTGCTTCAGTTGAGTCTTCACCTGCCGATTGCGCACCCAAGCCAAGGCCGTCTTAGAATCTGAATAGATATTGTGCCATTCATTACGGCGATGCATTTCAGCTAAAGCGTGCACGATGGCTAAAAACTCACCGATATTGTTAGTACCGTCTTGAAATGGACCGACCTTGAAGAGTTCTCGCCCGGTAGCCAATTCCACCCCACGATACTCCATTATCCCGGGATTGCCCTGGCAAGAGGCATCCACCGCCCATGCTTCTTTATCAATATCCGGATTTGACAGATAGGCTGCTCCTCCGGCTAAGGGAGTTGCCACATTACGATGGTCGGATGCAGATATCAGCAGCGATCCCAAGTCGGCAGGATTGCTATCATCGTCATTGCCCCTGAAGGCTTGGGCAGCCTCTGCCGATGAAGAGAAACTCTTATATTTAGCACCCGGGAAATTCAGGATCTGCTCCTCACAATCACTCCAATTGTCGTAGACCCCCGGCTCTCTGCCGACCCACACTACATAGTATTTCTGTTTTCCCATCATTCGACTCCACATGCACGCTTGATCAGCAGTGGTATTTCATTATTATTCAAACTGCCGGTAAAGTATTGTGCATTAGCTCCGATAGCATATACCGGCACGAGGTTGCCGGCATGGTATGTAGTGGTCCAGCCAATTCCCATATGATAGTTCAAGATTGAAAACGCTTTGGCAGTAAAGGCATTGAAAGTGTGATATAGTGTCTTCTCATCCTCTGCCCTCTTAGTGATGAAAGTCTCATCGAAAAGCTGCTTCAGCTCATTCGTCTCCTTCTCGCTTACGGGCACAATAGTCCAGAAACCAAGTTTTTCCTTCAGCACCTGTTCCATCTCTTCCCATGTAGGATTTGCAGTCTCCCTTCCCCAATTTCGGGTCCAGTCGGCAAAAGCATCTTTCGAAATTTTCTGAGCATCGGCATAGGCAATGTTGTAAGCGCCACCGTTACGGCCATATGCCATAGCTCCCGTATCATGGTCAGCAGTCACCACAATAAGAGTCTCCGAGGGATGACGAAGATAGAACTGATAAGCCACATTTATCGCATCCTGAAAGTTTAGAATCTCCTTGATCACGCCGCCGCCATCGTTAGAGTGTGCCGCCCAGTCGATGTTGCCCCCCTCAATCATCATAAGAAACTTGTCGGGATTCACGCTCTCAAGCGTGTGAAGACATGCCTCAGTGATCTGCGCACAAGTAAGGAAGCCCGGTATGGAGTCGATAGTATATCCCACCTGACCGCCGCCAACATTCTCCGGCATCAGCATCACTTTCTGGGGAAACTTTCCTCCCTTACGCTTCAATTCGTTGAAAGCAGCATATCCTTCGGCAATCTCGTAATTTCCCTTACGCATAGTGTTAAGGAATTCCACAAAGGCTTCCTCCCCTGCTCCATGCAGTTTAAAGCCACCGCCAGCCAAAAACGACAGACCACTCGCAGCAGCCTGAGGAGCAATGGTCTCTTTCATTCCACGGTTTTCAGCATGTGCATACCATGCTGCAGGGGTGGCATCATCAGCTTGCACAGTGGTGCCCACTCCTACAGCAAAACCGGCTTTCATAAAGTCGACCGCTATACTATTGACAGGCACCGTATCCGGATTCATACCAATCATGGAGTTCTTTGTCTTTACCCCTGTAGAAAGGGCTGTGCCGGCTGCCGCGGAGTCAGTAATGGGCGATGAGGCAGAATATGTCCTTGCCTGCGAAGCCACGGGGAAAGTCATCATCAATATCGGCTGCTCACTTTTGAGCACATCACGATTGTAAGCCTCTGTGGCATTGACATGACCAAGACCCATTCCATCTCCTATAAAGTAAAACACGTATTTGGCGTCATCTGCCATCATCGAGATTGCCGCCATAGCAGCCAACCCAAAAAGAATTATTTTTTTCATGATTTTTTGTATGAGTCGTAAGTTTTCAGTCGATTGATTATAGTTTCTCGTTTATAGTTTATCGAGTCATTCCCGCCTGCGAATCTTGATTGGGATCGCACCATCGGGAATCGAGTCGACCACTAACAGCAGATTTCCTCCACCGCCGGCACCGAGCATCTTCCAGGCAAGAGCCTTGTCGCGCCACTTGTCAATGTGCTCCTGCACCCCAGGCTGCATCATTCCGGGAAACATTGCCACTTGAGCATTGAAAGAGTCAAGAAAGGCTTTGGCAAAAGCATTCAGATCTTTCTTGATAATGGCATCCCAGCAATTGTCGGCTGCTTTTGTCAGCGCCTTCACCTTCTCCTGATTGATATCTTTCCCCTCTATCACAGAGCAACCTTTTCGCCTTGGGAACATAGGCGCCACACATAGGTGCCCCTCAAGCCACTTTAGTATCTCCTCATCATGGACTGTCTCAATGGTCTTTGGCCAATAATGCCCATCGTAGAAATGTCTTGACAGTCCAGACACGCAAATGCCGATGGCATCCTGCGCGCCGGAGACATGACCCTCATTCTCCGGGTCATTCTCAAAGCAGAAAAGAAGGCGTGCGAGCATCTCCTCATTGTAGGCAGGGAGTTCGTAAGGCCAAATCTTCTTGGCAGCATTGCGGGTGGAAGTAGACATCCCCCCTCGCTCCATAAATTCATATGTCGGTTCGATAGAAGCAGTGATGGCCCAACCTGACCCGTGTTCTGAGACATAAGGCTGGTCGATCCATGTTCCCGCTATGTCTATGCGATAAGGGAGGCTGCTTTTCACTTCGTTGCGTAGAGCCGTAGTGGAGCGGGCTTTAAGCCCGTCATCAGGTTCTCTCTCAAGCACTACATATTCAATACCCCGCTGCTCGCAAAACTTACGTTTCACATCGCTTCCGCCGTCGGAATTCACCACAAACACATCAGGCTTGAAACGCTCTACCGACTCAATGAAGTCCATCATTCCGCTACCGGTGTTGATACATGCATCCGTGACGTAGCGAATGGATTTCACCATATACAGACGTTCTTTCTCTGAGCAAACCGTCTTGCGGTGTTTAAGTTCCTCTATAGTCTTGTCAGAACCGATTCCCACATATAGGTCGCCATACCGAGACGCCTCCTTAAAGAAAGCCACATGTCCGGAATGCAGCATATCGTAGCATCCTGACACAAACACTTTCTTATTTTTCTTTTCAACATTGTTCATGTTGCAAACTTAACAAAAAAATGATACTAAGCGTTAATGAGGGCCTCCACGTCGGCGATGGTGCCAGAGAATGGACCTTTGGAGCCGAGCTTTATGCTACACATGGCGGCGGCAAATGCCCCCGCTTCTTCATAGGATGCTCCGCGGCTTCTCTTATACAAATAGCCTGCCATATATGTATCGCCGCACCCGGTGGCATCCACAAGGTCTTTTGCAGGATATGCCGGTATCTTATGAAATTTTCCGTCTGCATAAATCAGTGAGCCCTTGTCGCCGAGTGTCAACACCACTTCCTTGACACCCCAGCCGGCAAGCATCCTTGCAGCTTCATACGGGTCGGAAGTTCCGGTCAGCGTCTCCATTTCCATTTCATTAGCCTTGAGAATGCCAATGTAAGGGAGAGCATCCAATTTATCATCATAGTCTACCGCCACGACATGCTCACCTTCCACTTTTCTCAGATATCCTTGCACATCTACAGAGACAATCCCCTTAGTAGACAGATATTTAATGGTTTCCTTGTCGAAATCATCAGCAAGAAGAGTACCAAGATGGATGATATTTGCCTCTACATCCTTAAGATTTTCCTTCGTGAAAGGATCAGCTTTTGCAAGCACCCGCTGTGTGCGCTCGTTCATATCCTCACCATACTTATTCTCGAAATATACAGAATTTTTGGATACTATTGCCTCAACGTCGATACCTTCCTTGCGAAGCTTCTCCACCTCATGCATCTCGCTTGCCGCAAGCGAAGTCACAAGTCGGAAATCCTGCAGGTCGATATTCTTAAGAGCATTTGCGAAATAATATGCTGTGCCTCCGGGCATGTAGGCAGTGAAGCGAGGGGTAATTACTTTGTCGAGTGTAATATGTCCGATGCAGGTAAGTTTCATATTTAATTCATAATGCATAATTCATAATGCATATTTGTTTGCATTTAGAATTTACAATTAATAATTCATTGCGTAGTTAATTATGCATTATGCATTATGCATTATGCATTTTCTTGAGGACGCACAGGGCGTAGATGAGCACGAAAGCATAGCCTATGGCAGGAATGATGAAGGCTGTAGACATCGATGTGATATCTGCCATCTGGCCCATGAGGAGTGTGCCTACTGCACCTCCAATAGGAGTCATCATGAGGAATGAAGAAGCAATCTTGACATTGTGCCCTTGTGCCCCAACAATGGTTATTGCAAAAATAGTGGGAAACATTATTGCTTCAAAGGCATAGCACATGAAGACGCCCACGCGAGAAAGCCAACCGCAATCTATAGTCACGAGTAAGGCTCCGATCACTGTCATCAATCCGCAGACTACGAGCACCTTTTCAGAAGCAACCTTACTCATAATCCAACTGCCTATAATTCTCGCAAGCATGAATAGCCCGAGAGCTCCAAACGAAAGCACAACTGAAGCTGTGGTCTTATCCATCCAGCCATCAGCAGTAGCATAGTTGATGAACAGGCTATTTATTGAAATTTCAGCTATCTCGTAGAAGAAAAGTGCCAATACGCCGAAACGGAAAGTATTGGAGGTCCATAGTGCCTTAATAGTGGCTCCTAAGCTTTCCTTTGTATCGGGAGCTTCATCTGTGTCATCATTATTGCTGATCTCAGGAAGTTTTACGCGTGTGAAAACAAGTGCTACCAAGAGGACAGCGACTCCCATTATGCCGTATGGGACAGAAACGCTGCTTCCGGGTGTGGAGAACAGGAATCCGCCCACTATCACAGGAGCCAGGATGCAGCCAAGGCCGTTGAATGACTGAGCAAGGTTGAGTCGGCTTGCCGCAGTATCCTTTTCTCCCAATTCTGTAGCATATGGATTGGCGGCAGTTTCAAGGATCACGAGTCCGCATCCGATGATGAAAAGAGCAAACAGGAACATGCCAAACGACATCATGCTCTCCCCTGGAATGAAAAGCAATGCGCCAAGGGCAAAGAGAAGCAGACCGGTCACGACACCTTTTCGGTAGCCTACACGTGTGATAAGGATTCCGGCAGGAAGTGCCATTAGAAAATATCCGAGATATGTAGTAGCTTGAATCAGGGCTGACTGTCCGATTGAGATGTGGAGCATTTCTTGGAAATGCTTGTTGAGCACATCAAGTATTGCTCGTGCAAAGCCCCACATGAAGAAGAGGCTCGTGATGAGCACGAATGGGAGAAGGTATTTCTTAGAGACTAATCTGCTCATTTTTTTGAATTGAGAATTGAGAATTTAAAATTGAGAATTATTTTTGAATTGGAAATTCTCTAAATAAATGCAAAATTACAAAAAAAACTTAGACTAATGATAAATTATTAATATAAAAAGCATGCATCAGGGTAATGAACTGCACCCCAATGCATGCTTTTTTATTGAAATTTCCTTATATGTTAGATTCGTTGGCCTTCTTTGCGCGACGGAGGGATGAGCATGAAGGTATGGGAATTTTCTCCATTCGGGAATATATAATCGTTCTCAATATCATTTTGCGGCATCAGCGACCAGTGCCACAAATAGCGTGGATATAGATTAATATTCATATAGTATCTGTCTGATGAATCATCCACTGCTTCCGGCACTTCCCATATCCAAGAGCAACGGAATGTCAGGTCGCCGGTTGCTATATCAGGAATTTGCATATTTCTCTTATATGGAAGCTCATAAATGCGAAGACCCCATGATGGTTTTGCACCTTCATAGTCATTTAGAATGTCAAGACATTCCTCTGTCGCAGGTTCCTGCACATTATTCCAAGTCCAACCACCTTCTTGCAGAGGAGTAGGAGTGGAAGACTCAAGACCATTTCCGCCTGTCAGCCAACCATCAAAACTCCATTCAAATCCACTTTGATAAGGTGTTGAAGTATCTGTAGTGGCTGGTGCCGGTTCTTGTGCCAACTTAACAGAAGCCATCCCTTTAAGATCCATGCCATCTTTCTTCAAGATATAAGCTGAGGTCAAGCACTCTGAGAGATAGAATCCGCATACCTCATAGAGATGCTTACCTCTGTTGTATTGCCACTTGCCATTATATAGATTTCCATTATGAAGGGTTATTTCAGCTTCTACAGCATAGATATCGCCCGAGAAGGCATTGTCGGCAAAGGAATGGAGCGGATATATATCACATTTGAACTCAGCTGTTGTGCTGAGCGACGCATCTTCCGGCACTACCCAGTTCGTCTTCTCCAACACTTCACGTGGCAGATCAAAAGAGAAGACATGGCTGACATGCTGTGGCGTGAATCTCTTTTTAATTTCGCGGCTCCTGTAGTCGGGACCCATCAGGGTAGGAGTAAGCATCTTGTCAAGCCAATCTGTGAAGATTACCAATGGCACCTCTTCTTCATCTATTCCATCTTTATGCCTGCTTTTCTGGATACTTATTGAAGAAGCCTTGCGGTTGAAGCTGACGAGAGCATACCCTTTGTTGGCTGTCGGGTCTCCGGCATACACCATTCCGTTGACAGCGCACCATTCTTCAAGTCTGGCAGCATCCGGATCAGTTACAGTGATGACTGAGCCTTTCTGATAAGCTGTCAACAAATCTTCCTTATACGTGTCAAGATCACTACAAGCCACTATTATATGTTTAGCTTTTGCAGTCTCAACAATATTGGTAAATGTAGTAGAAATGATGGAGGATAATGAGCCTCCTGAGCCAAGGATGGCAGTTGGCTGGTTGCTTTCCACTTTCTGTACAGGCTTTACATTGCCCCCTTCTACGATAGAAATATTTTCGATCGGAAGATCTTCTTCATCGGAGCAGCCTGAAAACACAAATGAGGCACTCGCAAGAAGAGTAAAAATTACCTTAAGATTAGAATTCATGCTTATTATAAAATGTATACTCTATTATAACACATTTTACACTGATTTCGTTCTATATTCTTCCGCTATACCGATAGCGAAAAAAAGGAGGCGCACATCCACGCAGATGAACGCCTCATTATTATTGATTTATCTCGTTTAAATGCTTACTTGATTAGCGGATAACTTTCTTAGCTACCTTGTTGCCTTCGCGAACGATGTAGATACCGCTTTCAGGCTGAGCAACGCGTACACCCTGGAGGTTGTAGTATTCAACTGCGCCATTAGCAGAGTTGATAGCCTCAACAGCATCGGGAGTATTTGCGTCAAACATTTCGAGTTTGAAGTCACAGAATGGATTCCAGAACTGTGCAGGGCTGTTTTCGTCCTTACCAAGACCAATCCATACCTTACCGGGAGCTGTAAGCTCGAACTCAACATATTGACGCCATTTCTCTGGATCGTTAACGAAGGCTGCAGATGATTCACGCTCTTTACCTGAATCTTCCCAATTTGGCATTACATTTCTTACTTCATATGCAGGAACAATCTCAGTTCCTTCTTCCGTTCCGCGAGGCTCATTCTCTGGCATAGTAGCATAGTCGCCTTTGCAAATCTCCCAAGGACCTTTCACACGAGTTACCTTAACATTTTCTTCAAGGATTTCTATAGATACACCAAGATTATTTGGCTTATTTTCTTCGAAAGATACATACAAATAAGCATTGTTGACGAAGTCATCCTCTTTGTATGCATTTTCTTCATACCACTGCTTTGGAGATTTGGGAACTTCCTGAAGTTTCCATTCGCCTTTGCAAGATATGATCTGACCATCATAGTTTCCGGCACCACCATAGCGAAGGAATGTAAGTGCACTGAAGCGATATTTACCTGCTGGAAGTTCTACTTGCTGACCAAAGTTATAAGGAGATGCATTGGTCTTACGATATACACCACCCCAGCAGTTAACATCCGGTTTCTTTACCTTGCCTTCGCTGTTGTCCATATTCCAACATTCTGCATCCATATTGATGCCCTCAGAAAAATCGGCATTTTTAATACGATTTGTATAATCGGTATCGCCACTCTTGAGAGTGAAATTATCAAAAGCACACCATTCTCCGGCATAGCAGCCAAGGTTCTTAATGCCAAGTAAAAGGTCTCCACCAGAGTGAGTATATGTTACTGTATTTACGTATTCACCGGCTGTGAAGGCTTCATTAGCTTGATCAAGATTGTCAGGAGCTACTTCTTTCCCATCAAAAAGACCTTTTACTTCTACTGATGCTGTCCCCAAATAGAGGCTTGCATAGTGGTTTTGACCATCCACCATAAGTTTCTTTGCATCTTCATTCCAGCCGCAACGGTAGAAAGCGTTTGCTGTGAGCACGTATTCGCCGGCAGGCATATCGGGAAGCACTTGATAGAGGTTGAAAGCTCCGTTATAGACTTCACCTACGCCAACGTTGACATTGACATCTGTGAGAGCACCCTGCCATCCGGGAAAGAATGCCGGATTCTGCATGTACTGACCGGTGACATCACGATAACCGGCAGTTGCTGACAGCACGAGAGCTGCAGCACCAAGCAGCATTGAGCTGCGTTTCATGTTGAAATTTGCCATAAATTAATTTAAGGTTATTAATGTATTACTTTTATAATTCATAATGCACAATGCATAATTATTCTGATTCATACTAATCTTGTACAAATCACTGTTTAATTATGAATTATGCATTATGAATTATGCATTGTTTTATAGTCCCTGATACCCGGGATTTTGTTTCCAGTTTAGGTTGGTCTCGAGGATACCGCGGTGAATAGGCATAAGGCGACGATAAGTGTCTTTCACTCCGCGATCTACCCATTCGAATTCTGTGTGCTCCTCGTTGAGCCACTTCTTGTAGCGGTTCTTCTGACCCCAATCGTTTTCAAACATACCGCAGCGGATAAGATCGTTGCGACGCCATGGTTCGAGGATGAACTCACGAGAACGTTCGTCCATGAGATCCTGTATTGTGAAGTTGCCAGTCACATCGGGAGCATTTGAGCAGTGGCGAACTTCATTTACGAGAGAATTGACCGATGCCCCAAGAGTAGGAGTGGCGCCACGCATTATGCATTCTGCCTTGGTGAGAAGGATATCAGCATAGCGGAAGATAGGAGAGTCATTGGCTTGCTGACGGTTCCAAAGTGAATAGTCTTCCTCGCGTGGTGGATATTTGAAGCAACGGGCACCTTTCTGGATGTTGAGCAGAGCTGTGCCGTTTTCAATATTTGTCTTATTGGCTTTAGGCAGGGCCTCATCGCCAAGAGAGTAGATTGATGCGTCGTCAAAGTCAAAATCCGTATGGTATGTAAGCTGACCTACAAGGGTTTTTTCATTGCCTGGTACAGAATAAATATATACAGGTATGTCAGTCTGCTCATAGTTCGCGTCAATGGTGCACTGAGGACCTTGAAGTATTATTTTGTTGCGTTCATCCCCCGGAAGGTTGAAGCGCGCAACGGCCTCTTTTGTAAGGACTGTCTGTCCGGCTACAGACTTAGTGTTTTCCCAACCAAGGCAATAAGGACGGCAAAGACCATCTTTCTTGAAGCCAAACCAGCGATACCAGGTAGTGGTGCCGTCGCCCTGGGTCTGTGGGTCTACGTTGAGAGCGTAGATGAAGTCTTTGATGTGGACTCCATTGTCAGGATAGAATTTCTTGCGATAGCCCTGACCTACCTCAAAGAGACCTGAATTTATGATTTCGTCACACCATTTCACACAGTCGTTGAGCTTTGGATTAGGCGTGTCGTTGGTGACAATGTTGATATCATTGGTATAGACACCCCAATTGAGGTATATCTTTGCAAGAAGGGCAGCCGCCATCCAGTAGTTGGGTTTGCCATAGGTAGATAGGTCGTTGGCTTTGCTGAGCCCATCTTCCTGACCAAGAATTTCAAGAAGTTCGCTTTCAAGCCATTCAGCCACTTCTTTACGCGGAGATCGGTCGATGGGTTCTCCTTCCTCAAGCGGTCGCTTCATAATTGGAGCGTCGCCATAAAGCTCCATCATCCAGAAAGTGTAGTATGCGCGGATGGCGCGAAGAGGAGCCACTATCGGGTCGTTCATATCCGGACCTCCGTAAGCCAAAATCTTGAGGTTGGTGTAGGTAATGCCCGACATGCACCCTTCGATGATACGGGTACGCCAGTTATCAAGGTTCAGGTTGTGGATTGAAGCGTCGAGATAGCGACCGTCGTCGAAGTAGTTACCGACACCAAAGCAACAGCCCATCACCTCGTCGCCCTGTGCTACCACGCCCTCGTTGAAGTCTCTACCAAACCAGCCGTGCAGGTAAAGATAGCAGGCATTGAATTCACCTTCCACAGCAATGGGATTGTCGGGTAGGGTTTCATATCTCGTATTCAGGTCGGTATTCAAATCGGTGCAGGAAGCCATTCCTGCAAGGATTGCACCGAGTGTGAGAATTTTCTTATATGATTTCATTTTCAATATTCTGTTTGATTAGAAGTTGATTGTTGCGCCCACAAGGATTTGGCGCGTACGTGGATAGTGGTCTGAGCGTGTGTCATGGCCCGGAGCAAGACCACCAAGGTTGATTTCCGGGTCGCGGCCGCTATACTTGGTAATGGTGAAAAGGTTGTTGGCTGATACATAAAGACGGATATCGTTGAGCCAACCGTTGAAGCAATCCTTGAATGTATAGCCAAGTGTCACGCTTGCGAGCTTGAAATAGCTGCCGTTCTCAAGATAACGCTGTGATGGATAGTGAGCGTAACCATCAGTAGGAAGCTGATCGTCCCAAACAGAAGACATTACATTCTTACCCTGAGAGATGGAAGCCACATATGAGAAATATGCGTGAGGCTCATTGAAAATCTTCTGTCCGAATACTCCGGTGAAGAAGATATTGAGATCCCAATTCTTATAGTTAAGTCGGTTGTCCCAGCCCATTGTCAGCTTGGGCTGAGCATTGCCCATATAAATGCGGTCGTCTGCACCTGGATCCTGTGTAGTTTCTGGGTTTCCATTCTCGTCAAGGATATGATTTCCTTCGGAGTCATAACGGTAGAATGTAGATACTCCTGAATCGTCGTATCCTGCCCAGTCCCATAGATAGAAGGAACCGATAGGTTTGCCCTCTACGATTCGCTGGGTGCTGCAACCCTGTGAAAGGCCGGGGAGGTGCGGATCATATTGGTTTAGCACACCTGCATTGAATTCACTGTTTGATACGCTCACCACCTTGTTGTCGTTGTGGGAGAAGTTAAGTGAGGTGTTCCATGTGAAGTCTTTTGTTTGAATAGGATAAGCTTGGATCATGAGTTCGACACCACGGTTGCGCATTTTGCCTACGTTGGCAGTCAGGGTACCGACAGGATATTGTGTTACTGATACAGGATAGTCCCAAATCATATCTTTTGTATCCTTGTTGTAGTATTCGATCGTTCCGCCTATGCGTCCATTGAGGAATGAGAAGTCGATACCAAGGTTGAGCATTGTTGTGGTCTCCCACTTGAGGTTGTCGTTGACGTTGCGGGCAGCAGTAAGACCCTTGTAAGATGTAACGGTACCTGTCACAGGATCTACGTAGTCGAAACGTTTTGCAGCCTGATAGAAGAAACGGGAAGTATAGATATCAAAGCCTTGTGCATTACCGCTCTGTCCCCAACCGGCACGGATCTTGAGGTCGGTGAGCCAGTTGTTGTCTTTCAGGAAGTTTTCCTGAGAAAGGCGCCATGCAATAGAAGCAGAGGGGAAAGTAGCCCAACGGTTGTTTGCACCGAATGTGGATGCGCCATCACGACGGATAGCTGCCTGGAAGAGATATTTCGACATCAATGAGTAGTTGACACGACCATAGAAAGAGATCATCTTGGTATGGCTTTCGAGATTACCCCAAACAGGATCAGTATCCCAGCTGTTGGCCATTCCTATGTCATTCCAACCAAGAGCATCGTCATAGAAATTGTAGCCCTTGGCTCCGAACCCGTCACCATTCTTGTGCTGTTCCCATGAATAACCAACCATGACGGCAAGCTTATGGTCGTCGCCGAATTCCTTATCATAGTTGCCATAGATTTCCATCAGCTTGGTCCAATTGTCCTTGACGTTGCGTTCTGCCTCACCATGACGGGTAACGTTCTGCGATTGAGTAGAAGTATATGCCTTATAATGATAGTTCTCAGTCTCGTAAGAGAAGTTAGCGTTAAGGAAAAGTCCATCGATGATCTTTAGAGAAGCCTTGCCCGTAAACTGCAGGCGCTTCATGGTAGCCATCGATTGATTTTCATAGATAAGAGAGAGTGGATTATAGTTCTGAGAAATAGTCTTATCGGAATACCAGCTTCCATCTTCGTTTGTGGCAGGAACGAGTGGGGAGTAGTAGTACATACCCTCATATACTGATCCTCCTTCAATACCACGTGGCACACCCCATTCTTTACGGATATTACCGTTGATACCGACACCAAGTGTAAGACGCTCTTTGAGAGTCTTTGTCTCGATATAAGAGCGGCCGGTAAAGAGATTGTTGCCTACACCCTTGATTATACCGTCGCGTTTGATGTAGTTGAGCGAAACGTTGTAGGTAGTAGTCTTGTTGCCACCAGATATAGCGATATCATGATTGGTGGCGAAACCGGTGCGCTGCACTTCGTCAGCCCAGTTAGTATTGGCTCCACGGTCATTAGGAATATGGATGCCGTTTTCCTCTGCATAAGAGCGGAGCTCGTCGGCAGTCATCATCTTGTGGTCGTTAGCAATGCGTTCCCAGGATACATAGCCTGAATATGTCACACGTGCCGGACCTTCAGCTCCGCGCTTGGTAGTCACGATGATTACACCGTTGGCAGCCTTAGAACCATAGATTGCAGTTGCGGAGGCATCACGGAGCACGTCAATGCTCTCAATTTCACTTGGAGGAATAAGGTTGAGGTTGACTCCCGGTATACCGTCCACTACATAAAGAGGTTCTGTAGAGCCGTTAAGGGTGGATGCACCACGAAGTGTCAGTGAGTTGACACCGCCGTTAGGGTCAGAGTTCTGAACTACGACGAGTCCCGGAACTTTACCCTGAAGGAGCTGGCCTGGATCGGTGTAAGCGCCTACGTTCATCTCTTTTGAGTTGACTGTGGTGATGGAGCCTGTGAGGTCTTTGCGCTTCATTGTGCCGTAGCCTACTACGACTACTTCGTCGAGAAGTGCATTGTCTTCCTTAAGGACGATCTTGAGGTCGTTGCCCTTGACCTTTACATCCTGTGAAAGATAACCTACATAGGATACTTTCAGGGTCTTGCCCTGCTCCACGTCGATGGAGAAGTTGCCGTCAAAATCTGTGGCGGTGCCGGTGTTCGAGCCGGCTACCATGACGGTAGCGCCGATCAGAGGCTCACCAGCCTCGTCGGTCACAGTGCCTTTGACAATAGCTGCTTGCATCGCAAGCCCGCTAAGCACAAACGCCAATAGCATCAGATATCTTGTGCCGGATGCCCTGAGGCGTTTCATAGTCTTTTCAATAGTTTGCATCAATTCGTATGTTAGGTAATTAAATTCAAAAATCAGGTTCTATAAGTGTCCTACCCTCCGGGGGCTATAAAGGAACGTATTTCTTTACAATTTGTTATTTTTTTATTAAAATTTATTCACACAGTCATCTGACTGCTCATAATGTATTGCTTTTTCCATCTCACTTACCTACATTGTGATAAGTGGGGAGTGCAAAATTACAAAATAATTTTGACAAATCAAAAATTTAACAAAAATTAACGCATATTTTAAACTAAAAAGAAGAGCGCATCCGTCTTGGACACGCTCTCACTTTTAGTATAATAATTTAAATAGATGTAGTAGCCGATCAATCGTTAGGAATGAAGTAGCTGTACCCGAAGCCTAAGGCACCCGCTCCCACATACCACACAAGACATACATCAACTCTGCCACTTTCATATAGGTAGTTTGCATATTCTGTCTCGCTCGTGACGTAGGCTTCGTTTCCTTGCCAGTAGCCTACATCATAGACAGACACCTGACCATAGTCACCTGCAGACCAAGGAGTTCTCTGCGAAGCAACCCTGAAGAGGGTAAACTTACCGAGGTCATCTTCTCCAGTCACGTCAAGCATATTGAGCTTTAAGGAATGACCTTCACCAAACACATCTTTCAGATGATATAGCTTTGAGTTTGATGTGCAGACTTCCAGTGCTGATTCTGAAGCTTCAATGGGCACGATATCACTCTCAAAAAAGAATGTGCCTTCCTTGATAGTCTTCCAGTCAAGGCCAAAGAATTTTACACGATTTGCAAGACTTGATCCGTTTGCCACTGCAGTAATGGTGTAGTCGCCGTGAAGATCAGTGATAACCACATCGGCATATTCGTTGCCGCCAAGATTCTCGATTTTTATACCTTCACTCTCTACCTTGTCGAGAAGCGCCTTTTCCCCTCCGTTGTTAAGAGTAGAAGTTACCTCAGCTGTAGGGAGAGCAAGATATTTTACTGATGTAGTCTTGTTGTTGGTTACAAATCTCACCATTACATCATTGTCAGGATTGAGATTTTGGTCAGATGGTGTGTAACAGTATACAGTCACTGCAGGATTCGGATCAGAACCCGGCTCTGAGCCTTCCTCTGCGCTACACGCCCACAGCATGGGAGCGGCAGCGAGAATCATAATATATTTTTTGTATGCTTTCATTGTTTTGAATTTTTTGATAAATCCTTTTACCAGATATACTCAGGTGAATTGCCGGTTGTAGGGGGTTCCGGAGCAGGATTGTTGACAATAGCCTTGTTGTAGTTGCTCTCGGTCTGAACGATACAAAGGTTCATCCAATTAGGATATGTCTCCATATTCCAGCGATAACCATCGACATGGTTAGATTTGGGATAGCTGCGGATGATTCCTTTTTCAAGACGCTTGATATCCATAGTGGCAAGACCTTCGCCCCAGAACTCAATGCGGCGTTGCCACCAGATTTCATTCTGGAATGCCGGAGTGGAAGTGTTGTAGTAAGATTCATTGTGCTTCCCATATTCATATTGAGGGTCGCGGGTCTTTGCAAAAGCCTCAAGAAGAGCTTTTCCGCGTCCTTCATCCTGCATGCCGGCAGCCTCAGCCTCGATAAGCTTCATTTCCTCAACACGCATGATTGGGATATCAACACACCATCCTACATACTGAGGATCTGAATGGTTGCCGTCTTTAGAGCGGAATTTCAGAGAAAGACCTCCAAACTGCTCGTTGGCAAGACCTGTGCCAAAGAGATATTCAGGGACATCGGAGTATTCTGCAAGTGCTGCGAGAACCTCTTCCTCACTATCCATTTCGTCAATAGCGAAGTCAAGGAAGCATTTCTTGCGGCAGTCTGTAGCAGGGACTGTCTCATAAAGGTGGCGGTCCATGATCATTGAAGCGCCATAGGCATTATAATATCCAAGACCGGATGCATCAGATGGGAATTCACAAATCATCCATGTGCCCCAGCTGTTGTCGCCGTCGTTGTATGTCTGGCAGGGGTCGGTAGGCTTGACATTAATTGCGAACATCCATGAATTTCCGAAGTTAGCATCGTTAAAACCATGGTTTCTGTCTGTATATTGTTCGGCAGTGAGCACGTCGTAGCCCTCAGCTGCGAGTTTCGCATATTTCTCTGCATTTGCCCAATCACACATGATAAGATATGCACGAGCCTTCAGGCCGTATACTACAGAAAGGTCTGGTGTATATTTGTCGGGGCGTTTATAATCGGCAAGGTATTCCTCAGCCTTGTCAAGGCTTGACAGGATGAATTCATACATCACCTCGTTGGTAGCACGCGGATTGTCGGTAGCCTGGGCGTTGTCGGTGTTGTCTGAAATGATAGGCACTGTCGGCGCTTCCTTGTCGACACGATAAGTTTTCGGTGCGAACATCTGCGCAAGATTCAGATAATATAGTGAGCGCATAGCGTAAGCCACACCGGCTCCGGCTTTCTTTGTCTCATCAGGATTCTCGCCTGCTAGACGTATGACGCTGTTGCAAGCACTTATCTGAGCATAAAAGAATGCCCAAGGATACTGAGCGTTAAGATATGTGGGGCCAAGAGATACGCCACCTTCATACCAAGATGTAAACCAGTTGTGATCTCCGCCGAAAGCAACCATGTCATTGCCCATTGCATCCCATTCGAGATAAAATGAAGAGTAGCCAAAGTCATTTGCATATCTACGGGAGTCGACAAACTGACCATTGTTGTTATCTACGATTGCAGAGACGAAACTCTCGTATGACCCAGGGGCATCTGCTGTCTGGTCTGATGTGATGTAGCCATTCTGCTGAGCCGTGAATTCCTGAATGCAGGAAGTCGGTAGGAGTGTAAGTGCTACACCTGCCATATATAATGATATCTTATTCATTTTAATTCAATTTTTTGATGTGGATTTGATAAGAATCAGAATGTGATCTCTACGCCACCAGAGACGTTACGCATCGGGGAGTAAGCACCAAGAGAAGTGTTTCCATCGAAGGAGTAGCGTGGATCAAGACCCTTACGTGCCGACCAGAAGCATAGATTTTCTCCTGAGCAATATAAACGAAGTTTTTCGATTTCCTTGCAGAATTTAGGAACTGTGAATCCGATGATAAATGACTGGAAGTTGAAGTAGCTTGCATCTGTCAGGAATCGGTCGGATGTCATATAGCCCATAGTGTCGCCAATTTGCCAGCGAGGAAGGTTGGAGGTTGTGTTGTTGGGGCTCCACTCCTTAATATAATCCTTGTGGATAGCTGTGGCGGCAGTAGAGGCGAGGTTCTCATCCGGTGACATCAGGCTTTGGTAGCGTGCATCCATCACCTTTCCGCCAATCTGATAGTCGAAGTTAAGGGTAAAGTCAAACCACTTGAGACGCGCCGTAGTGCTGATACCGCCAAATGCCTTTGGCAGAATACACCCTGCAGTATAGCGTGAAGCTTGGGTGGTCTGAGTTGTCACATACTCCATCGATTTAATCTTACCGGGTTTTGAAGTGCTCATTGCGCCAGTCTCCTGAATAAGATCCGGATCATAGTAGTAGAGAGCCTCACCTTGTCCGTTAAGACCGGCAAAAGCATAGGTCATATAGTTGTACATTTCACCTCCGACCTCAAACCAGTGAAGATTTTCATAGAAACCGCCATCGTTTGCAGTCTTTGATTCAGGAAGTGAGAGAATCTTAGTCTTATTTGTAGAGATATTTGCAGTGATCGACCATTCAAAATCTCTTGTCTGTACAGGAACGCCGGTAAGAGAGATTTCTACACCACGGTTGCGGATAGTGCCCATGTTGCCCCAGTATCCACGGATACCCATAGATTCAGGAATTGACATCCAGAAAAGAAGATTGCTTGTGTTCTTGTTGTAGAAGTCGATATTACCAAAAATACGGTTTTTGAGTAATCCGAACTCAAGGCCGACATTGAGGTTGGTAGTTGTCTCCCATGTAATATCTTCGTTGCCGAGACCTGTCCATACGGGCGACATATTGGTGGTAGTGCTTGGCACAAGTTCATATGTATCTACATAGTGGAAGTTTCCGATACCATCATTACCCTGCTGACCGATACTGAATTTCACCTTAAGATAGTCGAGCCATTTGCTTGTGTCATCCATAAATTTCTCTTTAGAAAGCATCCAAGCAGCACCGACGCTCCAGAAGTCACCCCAACGGTGATTCTTAGCAAAGCGAGATGAAGCATCACGACGGTAGGAAGCCGATGCATAGTATTTTTCCTTGAAGTTATACTGAGCACTTCCGAACCATCCTTCTACATTGTATTGAGTCTTATATGAAGTGTTGCTTAAGAAGTTATGATTGGCAAAAGCAAACAATTCGAGGATATCGGGAGAGAAGCCACCTTCAGCATATCCCTGGAGCAAATTGTTGTCAAGACGATAGTATTCGTGACCGGCAAGCACATTCAGATAGTGATCTCCAAAATATTTATAGAAAGTCAGAGTCTGAGAGTTGTTGGTTCTTACTGCATTGGTATTTTGTTTTGTAAGTTTGCCATTTACACTTGTATTAAGTGTATTGTAGATACTACCATAGTAAGTGTACTGGTTCAATCCCCAATTGACATTGCTCAAGACATCAAGTTTAAGATAGTCGGTAAAGTCAATTGTCGCATTGAGTGTTGCGTTAAGAGCATTACGTGTAGTCTCAGCCTTGTCAAGAGCCTGCGCACCGATTGCATTACCGGGAGCGGAGAAAGGACGCTTACCATTCACGTAGGTGCTTACACCGAAGTCGTACATTGGATTGCCATTGGCATCCTTCTTAATGTAAGGAGTGCCGGGTTTTCCATCCACATCATCATAAGTGCGGACATACATCGGGAAAATTGGGGCAGCCATAGATGTAAAGTAAAGGACATTGCCTGCACCAAGTTTTTCATTATCAAGATCAGAGTTGCCTACAGTCTTTGAATGGGTATAAGCTACACGAGCCCCGACTTTCAGCCATTTTTTCACCTGATAGTCAGTACGGATCTGAGCTGTGACACGATCATAGTTTGACGGCTTTAGAATACCTTCCTCACCGAGATAGCTGATGCTGGCATAGAAGCTTGAACGGTCAGTACCGCCATTCATACTCAGATTGTATTCCTGACGGAAGCCTGTCTGATATGCGATATCGTTGAAATTATCAGGGATAAGGTAGCGGTTTTCGCCATTGAGCTGGTAATACCGACCGAGAGTGGCATTTGGATTGAGCTTGCCATCCGTTCCGATAAGGCTTTCACCTTCCGGCAAAGTGAATGGATTATACATCAGCAGACTGAGAAGCTTCTGGTTGGATGTTGCGTTGGCTGCAGCAGGGCTCATTCCCTGATTCAAGAAGTAGTAGTTGTAGATCTGAGCATAGAAAGCTTCCATATACTCACCCGGATCGGTGATTACGTCGTAATCCTGCACAGCGCGAGTGTTGGCACCCCACCTTGCATTGACTTTGATTTCAGCTTCTTTGTTAGCACCTTTCTTAGTTGTGATGATGATGACGCCGGAAGCACCGCGCGCACCATAAAGGGCAGCAGAAGCTGCATCCTTAAGTACAGAGATAGAAGCAATGTCATCCTGAGAAATGTTGCTGAGGCTTTCAGGATATGGAGCACCGTCTACGATAACAAGAGGAGTAGTAGAAGTGTAGACAGAAGAGATACCGCGGATGGTGATGTCGCCATTGCCGGCACCCGGGGCTCCGGAAGTGCTTCTGAGCTGAAGACCCGGAACGCTTCCGACGAGAGCATCAGTCACATTGGCTGTTGTTTTTGTCTTGAGGTCGTCAGCGTTTACTACTGAAGCTGAACCTGTGAATGCCTCCTTGGTAGTTGTGCCGAACGCAACCACCACAACATCGTCGAGAGCTGTAGCAGTAGTGCTCATTTTCACTACCATCCTATCGGAGAGCTGCATAGTGACGGGCTTGAATCCCACGTAGGAAAATTCAGCCTGATTCACATACTGTGGAACTGTAAGCGTAAAATTACCATCAAGGTCAGTGGAGGTTCCTTGGCCACCACCGATGGGCATAACTGTAGCTCCGATAAGCGGTTCACTGGTTTCCGCATCTATTACGGAGCCGTGATAAGTCACATTCTGAGCATAAACGCTCCAGCTGCACATCATCAGCGTCACCAAAATTAGAAACAGTTTTCTCATACTTTAATAATTTGATTGATTAATGAATTCTGTTGTCTTGTTTACCTGATTTGTTTGAAACTCTGTTATTTAATTCTATCATCAAAGGAATGGCTAAAAAAATGGCCTCGCACATTTTGCCATGATAGACTTTGATGATAGCAATCTTTTCATCTTAGATAATTTTAGTAAAACAATATGGTTTTCTTTTGTT
>CAZGGB010000013.1:0-46471 GCA_964525115.1 uncultured Sangeribacter sp.
AGAGAAGATATGGGAAAACATATCGTTGCAAACAAAATAGGAAAGAGAAAACTATAGAAGTTTGTCGGTTTTCATAATACTCTATCATAATGAAAAGCCAGATAATTAACATAGCCGGTAAAGATTTTTCTCCTTTGCTGGTAGGTTTTGGGGAATGCTGCCTGAATTGCGACCTGAAGATTAAACATTGCGTATGGCAATGTCATGACTTCGAGGAGCATGAAGATGAGAATGTCGCTTTAAAGGAAGTGCTTCACAAAGCGCCACCTACCTTTTGGCAGAGGATAAAGGAATTATTTAAGCCAATAGAATCTGACACGCCATTTTGATGATTATGAATAAAGCTGCTCGCTTGAAACGCAGAGCCAACCTCCTATATCAGTTAAGGAAACAAGGCATTGAATGCAATACGGGATTTCGACTAATTTTCATTCCATATATGAGTGATCCTTACAGATACCCACAAGTGAGAAAGCTTTGTAGAGAATATCATTTCAACATTCAATATATAATTGTATGATACCAGACGCTGAAAAATGGATGAGAAATAATTATCCTCACATGAGTAATGCTACATGTGGAATATATCTTGGTGTTCACCCACGCACAGTAGTGAGAATGGCAAGAGAATTAGGTCTGAAAAAGACACCTGAATTCATAAGATCGTGCCGACAGAAACCCCTTAAGGCAACAAAAACAATCTGACATGATAAATCTACTATATATAGATCTCTTTTGTGGAGCCGGTGGTACTTCCACCGGTATCAATACCGCAAGACTGCAAGGGTCGGAGTGCGCTAAAGTTATTGCTTGTGTCAATCATGACGCCAATGCAATAGCATCCCATGCTTCCAACCATCCGGACGCAATGCACTTCACGGAGGACATCAGGACATTGGAGCTTTCCCCTCTTGTAGATCAACTTCATAAATGCAAAGCGGAAAATCCTAGTGCTTTGACTGTTCTATGGGCTTCCTTGGAATGCACCAATTTCAGTAAGGCAAAAGGAGGTCAACCTCGGGATGCTGACAGCCGGACGCTTGCTGAACATCTTTATCGATATGTGGAAACACTCGATCCGGATTACATACAGATTGAAAATGTAGAAGAATTCCAGAGCTGGGGTGATATTGGTGCAGATGGGAAACCCATCTCAAAGGATCGTGGACGCTGCTATCTCCGATGGATTAGTAATATCCGAAAGTATGGTTATAACTTTGAGCGGAGAATCATGAATGCAGCTGATTATGGTGCTTACACTTCCCGTAAGCGTTTCTTTGGTATTTTTGCGAAAAAGGGATTGCCGATTTTGTGGCCAGAGCAAACACACTGCAAGAGAAGCAAAGCGGAATTCTTTGCAGATGATCTTGAGCCTTGGAAACCTGTTAAGGAAGTCCTTGACTTGAAAAACGAAGGGGAAAGTATCTTTGGGCGTAAGAAACCACTTGCTGAAAGGACTCTTGAACGTATATATGCCGGACTGGTGAAGTTTGTAGCCGGAGGAAAGGATGCATTTCTTCTTAAATACAACTCGATGAGTCAACGAGGGAAATACATTGCCCCATCCATTGATGACCCATGCCCTACTGTTGCATGCCAGAACCGTCTCGGACTGGCTAAGGTTTGCTTTTTATCCAAGCAATTCAGTGGAGATCCTTATAGCAAGAACTCCTCAGTCGAAGAACCAGCAGGCACTGTCACCTGCATAGACCATCATGCGTTTATATCGGTATATTATAGTCCGGGTTATAATCGGGGGATAGAAGAACCAGCTCCTACATTAACCACAAGAGGGAGATTAACATTAATTCAGCCCGTTTTCATATCAACACATTATGGGAATGGTAATAATAGATCTTTAGAAGATCCAGCTCCTACTGTAACTACAAAAGATAAATTATCTATTGTTAAGCCTTGTTTTCTCGATAATCAATATGGCAATGGTAGACCTTCTTCAGTCGATTCTGTTTCGGGTTGCATCACGACCAATCCCAAGCAAAAGCTTATGACTTGCGATCGTTTCCTTATGAATCCTCAATATTCTTCAGCCGGATCTTCGATCGATGACCCATGTTTTACATTGATAGCCAGGATGGACAAGTGTCCTCCATATTTGATAGTGACAGAATCCGGAGAAGTGGCAATAGAAATTATGGAGTCTGATTCTGAAGCGATGGTCAAGATTAAGGAGTTTATGGCACTTTATGGAATAATAGACATAAAGATGCGCATGCTCACTATTATTGAACTAAAGCTGATCCAAGGTTTTCCTGAAGATTACGTATTAATCGGAACCCAAGCAGAGCAAAAGAAATTCTTGGGAAACGCCGTAGAAGTGACTATAGCCCGGAAATGGTGCGAAGCCCTATGCTCCGGTCTGAGAGAGTTTGACCTTACTAAGTATCATTCTAAAGAAGCAGCATGATGAAAACAACATCAGAGGATGGTTACTATCCAATATCTCCGTTTGATATTAATGTCGAACGATTGTACGATGGCAAGGACTACTGTTTATCAGATTGAATTGTAATGGATATATATGAATTACATAATAGGCAATCATGGACACTTGAACAAAAGATAGACCATTCACTCGGAGTCATTGAGGCTTTTATAAACCGTATGGGTGGAGTTGAGAAGGTCTATGTTTCATTCAGTGGTGGCAAGGATTCCACCGTATTGCTCCACCTTGCAAGGATTCTTTATCCCGATATTCTCGCGGTGTTTTGCAACACTGGTAACGAATATCTCGACATCATCCGCTTTGTGCGTCAGATACAGTCAGACGGAGCGAACATACAGATTATCCGCCCGAAGTTTACACCACGGCAAGTGTGGGAGAGATACGGATTTCCATTAGTAGGAAAAGAAACAGCGGAGAAGGTTCATAAGGTCCGCAACAATCCAAATACTAAGACTTCTATTATGCTTATGGGAAATACATATTTTTCACTAAGCAACAAATGGAAATATCTTGTGTCAACTTCTTATGAAACTTCACAAATGTGTTGTGCCAAATTAAAAAAAGAGCCTTTCCACCGATTTGAAAAAGAATCGGGACGCAGACCTATTATGGGCGTTATGGCATCTGAGAGTAAAATGAGAACTGGTAGATACATAAGAAATGGAGGTTGTAATGTGTTTAGCGAAAAACCAGCTTCTCAGCCACTATCCATTTGGCTGGAACAAGATATATGGGACTACATAGCCAAAGTAAACTTGCCGATAGCCGACATCTACCACAAAGGAGCGACACGCACTGGCTGTATGGGTTGCGGTTTCGGAGCGCAGTTTGCCGATGATACACGTTTCCGCACATTGCTGAAACACTATCCAAAGTGCTACGATATGGTGATGAACTACACCAATAATGGCGTGACGTTCCGTGTGGCATTGCGCAAGGTGCTTGCTGTTAATGGACTCTATCTGCCCGATGAAGAACCAAAAAACTTATTCAATTTTGACGGCAGCGAAGAAAATGTTTTATGATGAAACAATGAAATGAATATGAAAAAGATGGAAAGAAATATTGCTTTGAGCAGGGAGCAGATGAAAGAACTGGCGTATTTAGGAGTCGACATTTCGGATGCTTCTATGTGTTGGGTTCAAGAACCTAATGAGAAGAACTTCCGAATGGTCGTTCACGATGAGTATTGCTACGAGATGGGTTGTCTGAATCCAGTTCCGGCTTATTCATTTGAAGATATCGTCATAAAACTAAAGGGAGAAATTCATTTCTTCTATCCTGAAGTTTTTGACGTGTTTCCGGAACAGGAGGAAGAGCCTTGGTATTTTTCGGTACATCCCTACGTGAATGAGCATCTTCCCAAGGAAATCAACACTACAGGTTCATCACCATTGGAAGCAGCTTTCATGGCACTTTGTGAAGCACAGGAAATCGCACCTAAAAGCATCTCGATGTTGCCTTCCCCTGTAGCGATTATTAATGAAGTTAATAACTATGGCTTTTAGTAAAAACGCAAGACAACAAGTATACGCCAAATTTGATGGGCATTGTGCCTATTGTGGTCGAAGGATAGAGTTAGAAGAAATGCAGATAGACCATATCCACCCAAAATATCTTGGTGGCAATAATGAAATGGACAATCTAAATCCGGCATGCAGGATGTGTAATTTCAGAAAAGGGACGCTGACATTAAAGAAATTCCGTAAAGCGATCCAGAATCAGGCTGACGCAGCTTGCAGTACCTTTCAAGCCCGAATGTCTATCGCATACGGCTTGATCCGCAGAATCGACAAACCTGTAGAATTTTACTTTGAAAAAATAAACAAAAATAATTATGGTAACAATATTCAATTTAGTGATCTTGGGACAGATCAGTAAAGATATCTTGGGATTCATCATCATTTTTCTTATGTCTCCATTCCTTATACTTATTATTAAGAAAATGAGCACTTATTTGGATAAGGAAAAAGAAAAATATAGCGAGGATAAATCCGATAAAAACCGAACAGAAAACCCAGACATTATCAAACCCTCCGAGGATAACGAAAAGAGTTGCCGGGATGGTCGGCATGATGATAGTCGGTAAGTTGACAGATTTAGTAATCTTTCCTGAGTATGAAAAAACCAGGAAAATAGTATCTAAAACGACACCTCCTGCCATCAGCAAGAATGATATACCTAAGGCTAAGATGATTTGAGGAATGATTTCAAAACTTTTGAAGGATCCAGATAGTTTCCAACAATCAATATAAGCCATAGGGAAAATAAAGACCAAAGCCATAAGAATTTTCTTATATTCTTTGTCTAAGTTTTCTAAAAATCTATCAATATCCATAATTGTAGAAGATTATTATCATATAATATGCTACAAAGTTAAATAATCTTTTGAAATTTTCAAAATGACAAAATGAAGAATAATGGAAAAGTTTGGTGACATAACTTTGGTGCATGGGGATTGTATGGAGGTGCTTAGGACGTTGCCGGCACTCTCTTTCGATCTGGCTATTGTCGACCCTCCTTACTTCAGTGGTCCCGAAAGACGAAAATACTACGGTAGTAAGGTTTCTACAACACAAGTTGAAAGACGTGAATATCCTATTTCTGACAATTGGGTTGTTCCGGGTCCGGAGTACTTCATGGAACTTGAGCGAGTTGCCAAATACTTTATAGTATGGGGTTGCAATTACTATAATCATATATTTCCACCAGGGAGAATCATATGGGATAAATGTAATGGCAATTCTTCCTTCAGCGATGCTGAGATAGCTGCCACTAACCTATTCGATTCTGTCAGACTATTTCCTTTTATGTGGAATGGGATGTGTCAGGGTAAAAGTATACTTGAGGGAAGAACGATGCAGGGCAACAAGAAAAAAAATGAACATCGAATTCATCCTACTCAGAAACCAGTGGCACTCTATGAGTGGTTGCTGAAAACATATGCCAAAGAGGGATGGAAGATACTTGACACCCATCTGGGTAGCGGAAGCATCGCGATAGCTTGTCACGAACTTGGTTTTCCCCTTTTGGGTATCGAGATCGACAAACAATATTACGATGGAGCCCGGAAACGACTCCTCGAACATCAAAAAATACCAACATTATTTTAATCTTTAACATTATTATGGGCATAACAAGAAAAGATGCTGCTATGATCGCAGAAGAATTATATAAGAAACTCAGGCCGGACGTGATAAATGTAGCAAAAGAGATTGCAAAGAATGAGACGGAAGAATATCTGACGCCTAAAGACGTTTCGCGACTTTTGAAATGTAGTCCATGGACCGTAAGACGCAAAAAAGACGATCTGAAATGCTATGTCCGCATCAATGGCAGGATATATTTTATAAAATCACAGTTACAAAAAATGATTCAATCCGGATTACTTCCAACCGGAATGATGTAATGATATTATAGCCATGTCAAGCACAAAAAACCAACAACCCTATTTCCCTCATTACGCCAACTCGCGTAATGATGATGCAATGATACGCCTCCGTATGGCTCACGGAGTAGCAGGTTATGGAGTTTACCATATGCTCCTTGAGCGACTCCGTATGTCGGAAAACTATCAGGCAGATCTTGACTATGAGGTCTTATGCTGGGATCTGGATTGTGATGCCGAACTTATAAGGTCGGTCATCTATGATTTTGGTCTTTTTGAAATAGTTTGTGACGGACAGAAGTTCCAGTCAATAGAAATGATCACATACATGCAATTGATGGAAGAGAAGAAACGAGAACGATCAGAAAGAGGCAGGGCTGCAGCTTATGCGCGATATGGCAAAGAAATGCCAACTGAACAAGATACCACCAAGGAAGTTCAAGATACCACCGAGAAAGTTCAAGCCGCTGATAAAACAGTCAAAGATGAAGCTTCGACTGAAAGGCTTGATAAGGAGATAGAGGCTATCAAAAACGATGAGGCATGGCTCGCGTCAATGGCAAAGGAAAGTGAAAAAACCAAGGAGGAGATTATATCTTTTCTGGATGAATTCAAAACGACTTGCTTGCTCAAAGGACTGAAAGGTGGTCATAAGGATATGATTGACACTTTCAGTCATTTCAGGAGCTGGATCTATAAATCCGGTAGGGCTAAAGATCCTAATAGTTCACAAAGTAAACTCCCCTATGGAAATATCAGGTTAAAGAAAACTTTGGAAGAAGAGCGTAAAGAGAGGGCACGAGACATTGCTATCCGAAACGAACGTTATGCCGAAATGGCACGCAAAAAAGAACATCCGTATGACTTTATTCGCAGATTGGGATATGATCCGGAGGAACTTGGAAAAGACTGCAGTAAAGTTATGAATCCGCAATGGAGGAAAAATCATCCCCCTACTCATCCGGAATGGATTGTGATATCCCAACATTCAGAAGCACAACCAATAGAAGTCCCGTATTAAAAGAATATATCTATGATCGCTACTAACGTAGAAGAATTAGTCAACTTGCTGGAGACATTTGATGCAGATCAACCATTGAGCAGTGGTGTGTATCGCGGCAAAATGTGCATATGCATCGGTGATTACCGTATTATGCTTCCATCATCTTTTCCCTTTGAAGTATAACACTAAATATTATTATCATCATGACATTTAAAGAATATTATCTTAAACTGAAGACCGAGGAGCGACCGCCCCATCCGGCAAGACAATTCATTCTGACAATAGCAGCTGCTACCGGACGCAGTCATAAGACTGTACAGCAATGGATCAGCGGCATTCAAATGCCCGGACAGGATTCTATGTCAAGAATCAGTGACCTAACCGGCATACCACTGGAAGAATTATTTCCTTCAGATGCTGAAGTAATGTAATGTTGGTTTGTAATAATTAGAGAATTTCTAGTTTCATAAATTAAGTAATTTTAAGGCAAATTATATCCTATTCAATACTTTTGTGTGCGTGATGCATGCATAAGTATGCCTAAGGATGCGTGATGCATGCATTAGCATGCTTGCGCATCCTTTTGTTGTGCACCCATATCCAAGAGCATGCATACGCATGCAGATGCATACGGACGCATGCTAAACTGTGCTAAATATAAAATATACAATATTTAATTAAACGATGAAGAAGAAAAAGTTGCATCATCATCATCGAAATTGATTTAATTTTGAGACTAAAGGGAAACAAAAGGGAAAAAGAAAAGCGTCAGAATCTCAATATGAGGCTCCGACGCAAAATACTAAAGGGAAAATTTATTTCTTCGGCATTTTAATCTTCTCGTTGTTTTCCTCCCATTTCGACACATAAAGGGAAAGAGCATCATTAACAATATCCTTCAGTAGGCAATCTTCCATAACTGAAATATACTTGACTTTGCGAAGCAACTCTGCAGACACTACAAAGGTTGCACGGGTATCATCATTGTCCGCTGGATTTTTCTTGGGACGCCCGGGACCAGGTTTGAGTGTTGCCGGGATGTCAGGTTTTAAGTTGTAAGGTTGTTGAGTTACTTCTGGAGTATCGTTACTATTATCAGTGCCAATGATACCACTCATCAGGCTATGTAGATTCTTCTTTGCCATGGTTTAAAAATTTAGCAACGTTGTTCCACTTCACAAGCAAGCGCCATATAATCGGCAGCTCCATTGCTCTTGGAATCATACTCAAAAATCGACTCACCTGTCACCGGCATTTCTGCGAGTGCAATATTCTCACGAATCTTTGTGTCAAACACCTTTTTTCCATATCTTTCGCGAATCATAGACTCCACCTCCTTATTGAGTTTTCGGTTGTTATAGCGAGTCAAAAACACACCACCGAGCGAGATTCCCGGATTAACTCGTCTTTGCACCTCCGACATCACATCATCAAGCATCGTCAGACCCTTCAACGGCAGCGTTTCAGCCGTCAATGGTATAAATAGTTCATCAGCTGCCACAAGTGCATTTGTGGTCACAATACCGAGCGAGGGAGGACAATCTATAAGCACATAATCATAGCTTCTCAGCAAAGGCTGCAGGGCACTTCTTAGTATCCCTTCACGCGCGATCTTAGTAGACATATCTATTTCTGCCCTGGCAAGATCCAGAGAAGCCGGAACGAGATCAAGATTTTTACGGACATGCACTACTGGTAACTCGGCATCTTTAACCAATGCATCATATACACTCTCATCCGGATCTTCAGTCTGAGTGAGTGAAAACGAGAGGTTCTGCTGAGCATCGAGATCTATTACCAAAACCTTCTTGCCTTTCAAAGCCAAAGCATCCCCAAGGGAAGCTACAGAAGTTGTCTTCCCCACTCCCCCTTTGTGATTTGCCACAGCAATAACTTTAGCGTTTCTTTTTTCTCCCATATTTTAATGTTACTATATTTCTATATTATTATATTTTAAGTTTCCTAATATGCCGATCACACCTTATCCGGTTTTGACAACAAAGTGAAAGCAGCCATGACCCTATCGAAATAGTCACCGAATTCTCTTTCATAATCAGGATCGACCCACGCCGCAAAGATGACACATTCTCCCTTGTCGTTGGTGAGCTGTACACCCATCATTCCTCCATACCATTCCCCGGGATCATCCATCCCATAATAAGTAAAATCGATTATGTCGCGATCGTTCCAAAAATCTGTCCACTCTGTGCCGACAATTTTATTCGATGCGATATACTTGACAATTTCTGCATTTGCGGTTGCATCATCCGGATACATCCATACTTTTACCTTCTTCATATCCTTATTGTAAATTCAATTTATAGTGTTCATATAAGTCTTTCCCACACAACCATAGTTTTCGAAAAAGCCACTCCATAGCGATGTAAGTATACTTAATCACATACCATGCGCCCACAAGCACATAATAAGCAGCCTTGATCAAGAGAGTAATGATTGATACAATCAGAGTCCCTATGAATTTTCCAATAAACCAACCGATGATTAAAGGCATAATCTAATATTTTTATAGTTTATATTCCATACACAAAATTACTAAAAATCTTTCATATTACAAAATTTTTAGTAATAAAATATTATTTATTTCAATATGTTTAATAACATAGTAATTTAGTAATACAATAATATAGTAATACCGCTTTACTTGCTTCAAGTATTACTCGAAAACTCATTCACAAAGAGCAGTCAAGGTATAATTCAGACAATAATGAAATCATTGATTCATAAATACATTATTGACATTGCAACTTATTGACAGTTAGATATATTTATCAGAAAATCCATACGAAAAACCAAGAATTTGATATAAATTTGCGGTTGGGTAATTCCGACACTTTCCCCATGGTAAGAAATGCTCGATTCTCGAAAAAGCAAGTTGTGTTTTTGTACGCACAAAAACCGATTTGCCGGGTCCGTCAAACCGCTTGCCGGGCTGCCTATCGGCATCCGGGGTATGGTCGCAACTCCCTTTTTTGTATGAATACTTGTTTACTTGAATACTATAATTATGGAAAGAAAGAAGACTAAAAGAATTTATCTTAGAGTGTCTGAAGACTTGCTTAAGGCTATCAAAAAAAGAGCATACAGGTTTCAATCTTTAACCCAATTCATTTTTGCTGCAATCGATGCCTTTGAAGACACAACTATACAAGACCAAATGGATTCACGCAATCGTCTGACTCAGTATTACTCGAAAACGGACGAGAAGCTTGCACACATAGGGGGAAATCTTAATCAAGCAATGCGTAGAGTAAATGAAGCTGCAAAGGTAAGCGCACCTACCCAGGCATTAATTTTGAATAGTCTTTTGCCGGAGATAAGACAATGCCTTCAACTATGCATTCAGTTGCGCAAAGAACTGACAGAGCTGACTCGCAAATCAGTAATATAGTATTATCAATCATATGTATTACCAATCATATATATTACTAATAATATTACTTCATAAAAATATTTATTACTCAATCAAATCCAATACATAGACCATGATAGCTACCATCCTACCATCCTCTCCAACTTTCCACGCTGTAGCCTACAATGAGACGAAAGTGTCTAAGGGAAGTGCAAGATTACTTGAAATGAAGAATTTTGGTCCAATAGATACCTTTGGATATTCTTCGCCTGAAGAACTAACCAAATTTCTTCTTGAATACTCTTCACGTAATAGCAGAATCAAACAACCTCAGTTTCATCTTGCGATATCTTGCAAGGGACAGGAATATACAGAAGAGCAGCTCTTGGAGTTTGCACACCGATATTTAAAGGAAATGGGATATGGTGAACCGGGGCAACCTTTGCTCATATACGGACATCATGACACTGAAAACACCCATATTCATATTATAACATCAAGAGTAGATCCGAAGGGGAAAAAGATCAATGACTCCAATGAAAGAAGGAAATCGCAGAAGATTATTGATAAATTGATGAAGACAGACTTGAAAGCGTCTGCTGAAAAAGATATAAAGGTTGCAATGCAATTCGACTTCAGGAATCTCAACCAATTTAAAGCGGTAATGGAGGCAATGAATTATGAATGCTTCGAAAAAGAAGGGAAAATGTGTATCAAGAAAGGCGGAATGGTACAATCAAAGATAGATATTGATGAATTGCTGAAAATTGTTGATCGTAACAAACTGTCTCATCAAAATGATGTGGCTGAGAACTCGAGGTGGAGAGCTATTTTCAAAAAATACCGTGACACCAATGCCTCCCGTTCCGGACTTGAAAAAGATCTGAAAAAATTATTTGGCATATCGTTGGTATTCTTTGGTAAAAAAGATTCTCCATACGGATACGTTGCAATCGACTTCAGGAATAAGAAAGTTTTAGAAGGTGGGAAAATTATCGCTATAAAAGATCTGCTCAATTTTAAGACAACTGAAGAACACTTAGAAGAGATTGAAGAGTATATCAGCAAAACATTTGACCAGAACCCTTACATCACCACCAAGGAACTAAACAAGAAACTCAGACGCATGGGTGCTTACGTCAGAAAAGACAGCATGATATTCGGGAATATAAAACGTGCAATGGCTGAAAATCATAGAGTGCTACTTGACCGTAACAACAAAGTGGATTGGAGAAATGGTTTCAAACCTCAAAATGTAAAAGAACGCGATCTACTTTGCAGATTGTCGGGATATCAATTCCCGGAGCTGATAAACATATCTAACAGTAATAATGGAAAGTACTATTGTAAAGACTATCAAGAACTCCAGGATATCTTTAAGATAGATAATCCATCAGAACGAAGAAAAGCTTTTGATACTGCCGGCTATCGTTTTGTATCATCAGATGGGGAAGCGTTTGCTTATAGACCGGAGACTCAGACTCTGACAAGCTTAGATAAAGCCGGATTCAGCAAAGACCAATATATAGTCCTCGATCCAGCTCATAAGAAAGCAACTGCAGGAGCTCTATCTGCTACCTCAGTTAATAAAAACAATAGCCGAACAAATTTGCATGCAACTCCAAGCCGCGACGGAAGCCGATACGCCAACAGAGAGTGGGAGGTCGGGAAAAAAGAGAATGACAAGGATGATATGGATCAGAACGGTAAGATGTCGTATTAAGATAAATAATAATTGGCAAGATGTTTTTTTCTTAATGGTTCTTTTGAGGGTGATTTTATATCAAAAAGCAAAAAAACGTACAAATTTTATCAAAAAATCATCAAATATACGAACCCAAACGTAATTACCTTCCTGTAGTCTCTCATCGTTGAAGATAACTATTTAACTTTGCATCAAACAGCACAAAATATGGGAGAATCAAAGATAATAGTTGTAAGCAATCAGAAAGGGGGCGCAGGGAAATCAACCTTGTGTATGCTTCTTGCAAACTTTCTTGTTAAGGAGATTCACTTGCCTGTAGGAGCAGTGATCGACACCGATTTTCAAAAATCGATAGTCAAGAAGAGAGAGGAAGATAAAAAGATATATGAAGGCACTGTGATCACCAATCCGTATCAGGTAGTGTCTTACAGTCTTGCAAACAATGAGCAGATTCCGGCTTTTATAAAAAAGCTTAGGCAGACAGGACTAACGTATATTATTGACACTCCCGGTTCGCTCAATGATAATGGAGTTTTTGCCTTTGTTGCTCTTGCTGATTATATTATCTGTCCTTTCGACTTCTCAGCATTGACACTATGTTCGACAACCGAATTTTTGATATTCTGGCAAAATCTTAAAGAAGAAGCAAAACAGCGTACTGATTTTGACATTTCCACGCAAGTCATCCTTGTTCCATGCCTCAAACCCAAGGGAGTTGGGACAGCAGAAGAAAAGGAACTCTGGTGCAAACTCAAAAAGAAGTTTGAAAAACTATACTTTGTAGCTCCAGAGATACCAAATTCCTCCTACATCCGCCGGGTGGACACAATGGTAATAACTCCCGAGCAACTTAAAGCTGCAGGAGATGCACTGAACTATATTGCAAACATAATATATAATCCCAACTTAGACAATGACTCAAATGAAGACGAACAACAGGACTGAAGGTCCTGATATATCAGCTTTAATTGATGACATTACGGCTAATCAAGAACAACCGAAACCATCAGGAAAATCCAAATTGTCTCCTGTCAGTGACGATATTATTCAGGGAAGGCTCTGGAAAGAATTTGTGGTATGCCTAAATGATCCTGATGAAGAACCCTCTGAAAGGACAAAACTATATGCCATAGATGATGATATCGTAGAGACTCTTCATCAATGCAATTTCGGCAAACCCAATGTAAGCGTCATCAACAGCATACTACGCACCTTTTTAGTCGACAACATAGAGCGCCTTCGTGAGATGCGACGCCCAAAATCAAATTCCCTGCTTGATAAATATTGATCAGTCATGAAAAAAACAAAGATAACTGAGGAAATTATAGCTCAAATCAAAGTGATGATCAAAGATTTTTCAAACTGTGAGATCGCTGAAAAATTAAGGATCTCGCTTTCATCAGTCAAGAGAATTATCAAAGATCATAATCTTGACAGGAGCAAGACTGATATGGAAGCTATCAGATCGCGCACCCGGAGAAATCTTATAAGAGCAGAACGCCGAAGAGCAATTTTCGGACTTGATCAGAAGACCGGGATAAAAGTTTTCACCAACAGGGAAAGGAACTCACTTAAATATTGCCTTAAACGAAAGCGCTACGTTTTTAAGGCTCGCGGAGACAATACTGCATATTACAATGAGAACACCAACCGATATCTTCCTTATGAAGAACGAGGCAATAAACTTGGAATAAAATTCAAACCAATAGAAACATATCAATAACATGGGAATACCAACAGTAATACTAATCACCATTGGTGGGCTTTCTATTTATTACATCAGTATGATAGCCTACGATCTTTATGTTGACAAGATTTCACAAACAACAAATGACGACGAGAATGAAGAAGCTGTAGATATAAGCGACGAGGCTCAGGATTTTCAGGCGATCCGAGTTGAGAAGGAGGACGAAAAAGATGAAACGCGCAATCGTTTTGAGAATCTTCTCAGAGCCGGCATTACTGCAGAAAAGGCAAGCCGAATGATGAATTCTCTCGCAGAGGGGAATCCGGCTAAAGAACTCGAATCAGTAATGTATATCATCCAAGACTTTCAAGCATCAACTAATAATCTATAAAATAAATTTATCTATGGAGAAATTTAAGAAAACCGCGGATCATCTCATGTCCGCTTTCAAAAAAGGGCTGGTCAGAATTCTGCCACTGATCGTAATGATCCTAATTTTTAGTCTACCGGCACTTGCTGTAGGTGCAGATCCTTTTTCTGGAGCAACAGGTACCATTACAGGTTATGCGGATTCAGTTAAGAAACTTTTGTATGCCATCGCCGCAATCATTGCTCTGGTAGGCGCCTTCAACGTTTATCACAAAATGGTGAATGGAGATCAGGATGTAAAAAAGACAATCATGCTTACTCTTGGAGGGTGTATAGCAATGCTTGCTCTCAGCGAGGCTCTTCCTGCATTCTTCGGTACGACTGCAGGTTAACCAATGAATCCTGAACACTATTGTTTCCCGGTATTCAAGGGGCTTCAAAAACCCCTTGAATTTATGGGATTGAGAGGAAGGTTTTTAATACTGGCTGCCTCTGGTATTGGAGTATCTTTTTTAGGGGGATGCATCTGTCTGGCAGCCATAAGCCAACTCGTAGGACTAAGTTTTATGGCTATCTCATCTGTAGTCAGCCTCATTATCATCTATATCAAACAGAAACAAGGGCTACATAGTAAAAAACGTAGCAATCACTGCCTGATCTACCACCATCTATTCAAAGACTAATGGCAAAGAAAACCAAAAAGATATTCGATGGAGTCTTTTCCCAGCTCCAGGAGACGGAAGGAAGCACCGTGCTGTTTGACCGAAAAGGTGCTCCTTCCGTCATTTTTAAAATCATAAATCCAATACAGCAGCTTTGCACCGATGCGGAGCAATACTGCTGGTTTCACAACGTACTTTCAAATATTCTTCAGACTGTAGGCGAAGGATATCTGATTCAAAAGCAAGATATATTCTGCCGACAGAAATTTCACAGGGAAGTGTCTGATAATGCCGAATTTCTTACAAAGAGCTATTTCAAATACTTTGAAGGGAGACCATATACAGAAATTCAAAGTTATCTGATTATAACTCAAGAACCCAACAAGAGCCGTTTCGTTGCTTATGACCCAAAGAAATGGAAGGAATTTCATGTAAAGGTTTCAAAAGTTGACGATATTCTCACAGACTCCGGTATATGGCATCATAAACTTGATAAGAAAGAAGTCAACGAGTATTTACATAGATATATGGCTGTCAACTTTTCTCATGGTTCTTTCTCCATGGAAAATTATGTGACATCTGATACTTATCTTAGGACAGGAAATAAAGTCATAAGATCTTATTCTCTTGTGGATATCGACGAAGTTAATATGCCCAGTGTTTTATTTCCTTATACCAGTAACCCAGTTAATGGATACCCAGTCTCCGAAGATTTGATGGGATTCCTGTCATCTATTCCGGACACAGAATGCGTTATCTACAATCAGCTTATTCAGGTCCCGTATCAGCGGAAGCTGCTCCATAAACTTCAAGGAAAAGCAAAGAAACATGCATCAATGCCAGATCCAAGCAATGATATTGCTCAAGCTGACATAGAAAAAGTATTGGCAAAACTTGCGGTAGAATCCAACCTGCTTGTATATTGCAACTTCAATGTGATTGCAAGTTGTGATAAAAGCAAAGTCAACAGTGTAGGATCATTCATCGAAAACAAACTCTTTGCAATAAACATCACGCCATCTAAATCAGCCTACAACCAAGAAGAACTATTTGTTTCTTCTTTTCCGGGAAACGGCTATAATATGAATCCGGAATACGATCTCTTCTTAACACTCGGTGAAGCAGCTCTTTGTCTTTGTTTCAAGGAAAGACTCAAGACCGATGAACAGACTCCTCTAACAACATTCTACACAGACCGACAAGGTCTTCCAGTATGTATCGATATAACCGGTAAGGAAGGAAGAGTAAAAATGACTGACAATGCCAATTTCTTTTGTATTGGTCCTTCAGGAAGTGGTAAGAGCTTCCACATGAATTCTGTGGTTCGACAGCTACTCGAACAGGGCACAGACGTGGTAATGGTAGATACCGGCGACTCTTATGAAGGTATTTGTGGGTATTTTAATGGCACCTACATTTCGTATTCAAAAGAGAAACCCATCTCTATGAATCCTTTCAAGATTACTGAGATCGAGTATAATCAGAACTTCGGGGAAAAAAAGAATTTCCTTAAGTCTCTCCTATTCTTGATTTTCAAGGGTAATGCCGCTCCTTCAAAAATTGAGGATACGATAATTAACCAGGTCATAGTAGAATACTATGATGCTTACTTCCATCCTTTTGAAGGTTTTTCCATAGAGGAAAGATCTGATCTTAAACAGAAACTGATTGTATCTCAAAAGATGGAACGAGCTAATGATGAACAGGAGGCATTAGATTATGATGAATTGGATGATCAAATAGCATCTTTTGAGGAGAAACCAGAAGCAAACACATCTACTAACACTCTTATGCTTCCTTCTGAACAACGAAGGTATACCATTATGAGTCGATGTAGAAAACTTCAAGCTATAATCGATGATGAAGCAGCCTCCATTCCTGAGAAGCAGAATGCTCAAGTCAGACTTAAGGAATATAAGGAAGAGTTGATGGATAATAAGGCTTTGATGGTAATAGAGAAGAAAATAGACAGGATGGAAACTCAGAAGAAAAGACTCAAGGTAACCAATCTGTCTTTCAACTCCTTCTATGAGTTTGCGTTGGAAAGAATCCCTCAGATAACCGCTGAAGATAAAGTGACATTTAATATCCGGGATTTTGCAGCTATTCTAAAACAATTCTACAGAGGCGGTGAATTAGAAATGACTCTGAATTCTGACCTTGATATCAATCTATTTGATGAGAAGTTTATCGTTTTTGAGATTGATAAGATTAAAGACGATCCTGTGCTATTCCCAATTATTGTTCTTATCATCATGGATGTATTCATCCAGAAGATGAGAATCAAGAAAGGCAGAAAGGCACTGATTATCGAGGAAGCTTGGAAAGCGATTGCATCTCCTACTATGGCAGAGTATATAAAATACCTATATAAGACAGTACGTAAATTTTTTGGCATAGTCGGTGTAGTGACTCAGGAACTTCAGGATGTCATCGATTCCCCTATTGTCAAGGAAGCTATCATAAACAACTCTGATATTAAGATCCTTCTTGACCAAACAAAATTTAAGGATAGATATGACGATATCTCAAAGATCTTAGGCTTAACTGATGTCCAGAAGCAACAGATATTTACTATCAATGCACTACAAAACAAAGAGGGAAGAAACTTCTTTAAAGAAGTCTGGATTTGCAGAGGACAGGTCAGTGACGTGTTTGGAGTTGAAGAACCGCCTGAATGCTATTGGGCATACACCACTGAAAGAGCAGAGAAAGAAGCTCTTAAGATTTATATCCGCTATTATGGCAATATTCAGAAAGCAATCACCCGAATAGAGGCGGATAGGAAAAAATCCGGTATCGTAAAATATCTTGATTTTGCTAATCTTATAAACAGAAATGAAAATGTAATGGCACTATGGGAAAAAAATTATTATTCATACTGATATTACTTTCCATCTTCTGCCATACCTATATGTATGCACAAGATATTGTCAATATCAACTTAGATGAGAAAACATTAGAACAGCTTACCCTAAATACGAGTGTACAAGTTGCCACTAATGAGCTTCACAACATTCAGGTAGACTCCATCAAAAAGAAACAGTCAAAGCTTTTGACACTCGTCAGTGGAATTGCTTCAGAAAAGGAATTGCTGATCCAGACATACCAGAATGTTTCCGGATTCAAGAAAGAAAGTAAATACTATCTGTCTATGGTCGCAACCGGTACTGATATAATCAACCATTCTTCTCAGGCAATTGATGTGATAAATAAATCAAAATGGACTGGCAAAGTGATGATGATTTTGAAGGTGTCGGATCTTGTCAGCCAAGCAATAAGTCTCGGAAAAGCATTTGCCGATATAGTTGCAAATAGTGAGGTGCCGAATCCAATCAAACATCCGGATGCAACATCTGGAGATAAGGACAAGTACAATCTTCTTAACAGATATGAACGTTTGAGGATGGCGAATGACATATTATTTCGACTGAGAAGAATAGACTGGTCAATACGATATCTTACATACCTATGTAAGACTGCTGATGTCAAGGATCTTCTTTTCCAACTCGACAGGAAGACTTATCTGAACTACATAATGACTCGAATCAATATTAATGATATGGTAAGGAAATGGGAACGAACAAAAAACTGACATTTCTTTTTATTGCATTATTTTGCTATATGAATGCGTGGAGTGGTGGAAAAAACTCGCCTCCGGATGATATAGCCACCATTGAGGCACTTATTGATGCGCATAAAAAGATGAAGAAGGCGGAAGATATCGCAGTTCTCGAACTTTCTTCAATTGCATATACACAAAGTCTGACTCAAAAGGTTGCGACAAAATACAACCAGACAAGGACAATGCTTAACCAAAGGCTCGCTGACGCTGGATCCTATCTAACCCTATTATCCTCAATAGCAAGCATAACTCTCCAATTAAAGGATCTAACGGAGTCTTACAAGGAGTTTACAGAGACAACCTATAACAACGCCAAGAGGCAACCTTTTCTCTTAATGGTGTATACCAATGCTAATATTCAGATTGCAAATGAGATAAAGCATATTTCAAAATCATGCGTTGACTTTGCCGCTTTCCAATCTAATATTTTGAAAGCAACTATGAATGAAAAGAGACAGTTATTAGGTTTTATATCAGCAAACATTGCCTCTGTTCAGAGAATCATCAATCGAGCTTCTTTGACATGCAGATCTCTATTAGCTACAGGAATACAAGAATACCATGTTTGGGAAATAATCAACTCGAAAACTAATCAAGAGATAATCAACAAAGTTATAACAAAATGGAAAGAAAAAGCAGGCTAATATTAATTTTGTCTTTCACATTATTATTAATTGAGTGTATAGACGCTAATTGCCAAACAACTACTTATCTCAACGACAAGAGCAAGACCTACCAGTTACGCTCAATGGAGAATGGCAAATGGGAGTTTCATCCGGGATGGTATTATGTGACTCTACATAAGGACTATAGTGGTGGATATTGGAAAGGATTGAACATCAAATGGGATGTCAAAAAATCAAACGTAAAGCAAATTGAACCAGTCAGAGCATCAGAAATTGAGATCGAAGCAGCTTCTGCCAAATCTATTCAAATTCAGATTGATTCGATACAACCCATTGCTCAGGAAGAGACAATCCGGAGTGCTGAGAGATTGGTAGATGCTATTTACCCACAATATGAATCCAAATTTAAGGATGCCTTTGCCGAAATTGATGAATACACCACAATCGCCAATCAAAAGAGCAATGGTCTTCTTTTTGAAGATGCGCTGAAAATTATCGACGAACGAGATCTTCTTCAGTATGAAATCGACTACATTCATGAGCAAGGTCCGACCAAACAGATGGAGCAGGCTAAACGCCAGCTTGCATATGAGGAAGTAATGAAGAAACTTAAGGCACTTCATGAGAGAAGTTATAAACTCGCATATTATGCACAAACACTTTACAACTTAAACCAATCAAAGAAATGATAGACGCTATATTAAATCTAATCCCTGCAGTTATGGGATTAGGGGTAATTGATGAAAACCTAAACACATTATTGGCGGCTATGGAAACTATTCCATCTAATTTTGGTTTAGGTAATATTATCTGGTACGCTAAAACTATAGGATTATGTATCGCTCTTGGCGTAGGTGCTAATGAATGCTATCAAATGATGTTAGGACGCCGAGGGATGGATGTTATGAAACTATTACATATTGTAATAATATCTTTATGCATTTCAGCAGCTGGTACTATAGCAAAGATAGCAAGAGAACCAGGTATTTTACTTGAAGGCATTGCAAAAAATATGATGTCGGGGATGAATGATGAAGTCATGAAACAAGAACAATTAGTTGCCCAACTCCAAGAAGACTATATTAATAAAGTTAGAGAATCCATGCAACAAATGGAACAAGCACAAGAAGCCGCAAATGCCAAAAATGAAGATGGTTGGTTAGATCAAATAAAAAACAATCTCGAAGAAGGTGTACAACATATAGGTAATATCATCAAAGAATACGCTTTAGTATTGGAAACAAAAATTTGTGAATGGATAAGTCTCATAATCAGACTCATCGGTGAGATATTACTTCAAGCCATTATATATGGACTACTTGTAGCACAAAGAATTTTCATGCACCTATTAGAAGCTTTTGCACCACTAATGTTTGCGATTTCATTATCTCCTCATTATAAATCCGCATGGAGCCAATGGCTATCAAAATATATTTCATTGTCACTTTGGGGATTTGTGACATATGTTTGCATGTACTATGTTTTCTTTATTATTTCATATAATCTTCAGCAAGACCAAGCTGCTTATATGCAGCTAATGAGTAATATATCAGGGGATAATGCACAAGTGGCTGCAATGGGTATGCAAGCAGTTGGAAGTACTTGTATGTATATAATCGGTCTTCTTGTTGGTGTAAAAGTTCTCTCCATGGTTCCAGAAGCAGCATCTTGGCTTATCCCCGGTGGTGTTTCTTCAAGTGCAGGTTCTGCTGCTGGGGGTACAGTTCAGTCAGCAGCAATGAAAGCCGGTTCGGTTGCAGTAGCAGGTACAGGTGTCGCAGTAGGAGCTGCTGGAGCATTGGCTGGAATAGCAAGTTCGGCAGGATCTGCTATGAGAAATAATGCATGGAAAGCCGCCAATGATGCGGTGAAAGATTCTTAATCAATAAATAATACCACTATGCTAATTCAATCACTTGAACAAAAGACAAGACTGGCAATGATAACAGTCTTGTCAACAATCGTCGGAAGCGTCATAATTTGTTGTGCAATTCTTATGATTGCTTTCAACAAAATATCAGAAGAACGCAATCAAATATATATACTCGATGGTCAAATCCCATTTCTTGCGGAACGAGCTGAATTAGAATCTACTTATGAAATAGAGGCAAAGGCTCATATTAATATGTTCCATCAATATTTCTTTAATCTTCCACCTGACAATGAATATATCGAATTTTCTATCGGCAAGGCAATGTACCTTGCCGATGGATCAGCCTTAAAGCAAAAAAAATCGATGGATGAGAAAGGATTTTTCAGTGATTTGGTCTCTTCGTCAGCTGTATGTTCGATTATATGCGACTCAATAAACATTGACCATGAAACAAATGACTTCACTTTTTATGGTAGACAATTGATAAAGCGAAGAACTTCACAAATTAAACGAAGTATGATCACAAGTGGTAGGCTTTATTCAGTGCCGCGATCGAAAAACAATCCACATGGATTGATGATAGTCAATTGGAGAACTCTTGAAAATAAGGACATCAAATAAAGAAGATTATGTTCGGAATAAAGAAAAAAGGAAGAGAAAAATCAGCAAAACTTCATACTGCAATTCAAGCCCACCTATTCCACATAATCCAGAAATATGCAGAGAGATTCAAAATTCAACAAAAGATTAGAATTGCAAATATCTGGTCAAGGAAGCATCCCAAAAAGCTTATGGTTAACTATGTCACTTTTGCAGTGCTTCTTCTTGGAATAACTCTAATGACTGACTTTCCCTTATGTACAACTAATAATGATACTATTAATTTAGAATCTATACCATCGATGAGTCACAGATTGCAAAGTTTAAAGAATACAGAGATCCGGAATGAGATACTAAAGAAGGAAATCAGCGATCTTGGAGCAAGAGGGATGGAGCTATATAACAAGCTTGACTCAATGATGAAAATACCAAATAAGAGCCATGAAGATTCTTTGAAAATCTTATCTACCTATAATATCTTAAACAAAACATTTAACAAACAAGAAACATATGAACCTCAAAAAGATTAACTTTCGACAACCGAAGTATATATTTCCGCTTGTCATAGCAATTCCATTCGGGTGTTTGCTTTATCTCTTATCTGATTTATTTATATCTTTTGGGCAAGAAGAAGAAAAGCCGACAGATTTCATCAACACCGATTTGCCGGAGCCAAATTTGGAGGGTTCCAAAAGCAAGATGCGGATGATGCAAGAACGATACACCATTGAAGATGCGTTCAGTGCGGTGGATGGTATCGATAAAGAAAATGACGGAAGGGAGCGACTGGATGATGACGGTGGATATACTCATGAGGAAGCGGAGCGTATTATGGCAGATGCTGAAATGTCGGCAATCGAACGTCAGCAAATAGCAGAGGCCCAGCGTAAATTAGAAGAAGCCCAAAGAGGTTACAACAACCGGCGAGCTGCAACTAATAGAAGTTCTTATTATGAGGAAGAATATAATCCTTATAAAGATCTTGACGAAATACAACGGAGAAGAAATGCAGAACTTAGAGCTATTCTTTCAGAACCGGACCCGGATGAAAAAGCAAGAGCAGAAAGAGAACAGAAAGCAAGGGAGGAAGCAGAGCGTAAAGCTGCAGAAGAAAGTCCATCGGAAGTAATAAAAGCCGACAATTTGACCCATTCAATGTTTAATACAGTTTCGAGTTACGAACCAGGCATCAACGATTCTCCTTTGATTAGAGCGATGATTGATCAGACAACAAAATCCACTGATGGGACGCGACTGAGGTTTAAACTGCTCGATGATGTAATAGTTCAGAATGTAAAGATAAAGAAAGGCACGTACCTGTATGGTATTGTTTCCGGATTCGGTCAGCAACGAGTAAAAGCTAACATTCCTTCAATACTTGTCGGAGATCGTTTCATCAATGTTTCCCTTAATGTCTATGATATCGACGGTATGGAGGGTTTCTACGTTCCTGAATCATCATTCAGAGTATTCTTACAAAACGCAGCTGCAGGAGTTGCAGGACAGAACATTCAGTTCAGCCAGAACTCTGGAAGCATAGGTGGCATTGATGCGGAAAATATCGCCCTTCAAGCTATCCAAAATATATATCAAGCAGCAAGCTCAGCAATCAGTGGCAATCTAAGAAAAAATAAAGCTAAAATAAAATACAACACTATCGTATATCTTATCAACTCTAAATAACAACTATTCATTATGAAAATTAAAATGATTATTGCTGCATTAGCACTATCGGCAGCATTTGAATCTTCAGCTGACAAAGTCATCGACAGTCCGACAATTTTCGTGAATCAGGACATTACAACCCATATCATTATGCCTGAGAATATCAAATTAGTTGACCTCTCTACCGACAGAATTGTTGGTGACCAATGTGCTGACAATATGCTTCGTCTGAAGCCGGTCACAGATAGTCTTATCATGAAAAACCCACCAATGGAAGGGGACTTTATGGGTTCTGTAACCCTAATTGGGGAAAGACACATGGCTCAATACAACTTGATCTACACATCGAATCCGATGCGGTCAAACTCTATGTATAAGGTCAAGTATGATACCACCGATAATTATACAAACCCTGACACGCCAATGACTGAGGCTGAAATGGCTAATTACGCATGGGCAATCTCTAACACTGGAAGAAAGTTTCACACTGTCAGAAGCAATGCCTATGGTATCAATGCCCAAATCTACAACATTTACTCTATTGGTAATTTTTTCTTCTTAGATCTTGTACTTGAAAACAAAACTAAGGTGCAATATGATATTGCACAAATGAGAATCACTCTGGCTGACAAAAAAGAGACAAAAGCCACCAATTCTCAAAGTCTCGAACTTACCCCGGCATTCGTTCTCAATAAAGATAAGTCGTTCAAAAAATACTATCGCCAAGTTATTGTGCTTCCAAAACTGACATATCCGGAAGAAAAGGTTTTAACGATAGAGATATCCGAAGATCAAATAAGCGGACGCGTGATTTCTATTCCTATTCAATATGAAGATATACTTCATGCTGATTGCTTCAATGGAAATAAGGAGGATGCTTATCAAAAGACTCAGGCAGTAAATAACGGATTGAACAACCAAATTTTTAAACTTAATAAGACTATTCAAAATAAGGATAAAGAAATTCAAGAGATTCAAAAACTTCTTGATAAGGCTAATATAGAAATCAAAAATCTTAATGGTAAGCTACAAAAAAAAGCAACCCAATTTCTGCTGATCCAGAATAAACTGTCGGCTATGATGGAAGTGTATAATGAAGTAATGAAATTAAAAGATAAATTTCCAACTTCCATTGCCGAATTATTTAACGATGATGAAGAATATCAGGAAGATGGGAATTTGGATTTCCTTACAGCAAAGGAAGATTAATATTATTAGGAACATATCAATAAATATTATATTATGAGAAGATTATTAGTAATATTTATTACTATATTATTTATAAGTTCAATAAAGGCTGACGATGCTTCAAGAATTTCAGTCAATGCTGGAATATTTGCACCTTACACCTTAGAGGCGACTCTTGCTTATGAACATGCAACTGGATATGGACATTCTTGGGTTGCACAGTTGGAGGCAGGAACACATTGGCAGACCCCGGTATGCCATATGTTCTGGAAAAAGAATTTCTGGGGTGGTGGCTTGGGTTATCGTCACAGATTGATAAGATTTAAAAACAGTAGTTTCAGAATCGGTGGAAATATAAATTGCGGAGCTTTTGCTCAAAAAGTTACAGTGGGATTTGACGTCCTATTCGAATATAATTACACTTTCTCAAACAACTGGCAGTTTTCTTTGAGTCAAAAAAATAGCTTTAACTTCCTTCACGATGTAGATACTTTTCGAAACGGCCTCATGATAGGTCTTAAAATTCCTATTTAAAATATGGCAGTAGACGAAACTAAAGAACAACAACAAATCTATATGATGTTGCGACTATGTCTATATGCAATAGTCGCTATCGAACTTATAGTAAACATACCTATCAAATCGGATAGTGCCATCTTTGCTTTTATCATCAATGTATTGTGCCGTTTCACTTTCTTCAAACATATAATGTATTGCAAGATTGCTGAACTTATATTAATAGTTGTAATATCAATAGGCACTAAAGCAAAGAAAGCTATCAAGTTCAATTGGAAGACCATGGTGATTATCCCTTGCACCGCAGGAGTGATATTTACAGTTCTTTCTCTATTGTTCTACAAAGTCCCGGTTGGAAATCCTCAAGGTGGAATCGCAACTACAAGGATAGTATATGCAGTATGCACCTTTTTAGGAGTTATGTTTCTCCTTCAAGGACTTGACTCTATCTCTAAATATCTCAATCAGCGGGTAGGAGAAGATAGGTTTAACTTCGAAAACGAATCGTTTGAGCAATCAAAGGATAAAAATGAGAATGAGTATTCCGTCAATATACCAATGATTTACTATCATGAGAAGAAAATGCATGAGGGCTGGATAAATATTATCAATCCTTTTCGAGGGACCATAGTACTCGGCACCCCTGGTACCGGTAAGTCTTTCGGCATTATCGACCCTTTTATCAGGCAACATAGTGCAAAAGGTTTTGCCATGATGGTGTATGATTATAAGTTTCCAACACTTGCAAAGAATCTTTTCTACCAATACTGCATGAACAAGCAGAAAGGAAAACTTCCTGAAAATTGTGAGTTCCGAATAATCAATTTCACGGATGTTGAGTATTCTTCAAGAATCAATCCTATACAGAAGAAATACATTCCCGACTTGGCTGCAGCTTCAGAAACTGCCGCCACTCTCCTCGCCTCACTAAACAAAGGAGGCGGGGAGAAAAAAGGGGGATCAGAAGCTTTCTTTACCAATTCAGCAGAAAACTTCCTTGCAGCTATGATCTATTACTTTGTTAATCTTCGTCCTTGGGGGTTCAAAAATGGCAAGAAACTTCATTGGTATGTGTCATTCAATGGAAAGAAGCTCCGATTGCAATGGTATGGAGTCGATACTCTTCAAGCGTTTGAGCAATTTAAGTCGGAAGATGGAAAATTAAGATGGAAAATGGTATTAGACTTCACCGATCACAATGAAAAGAATGTCGCTTTTGATAATGACCGAATGCTTGTGAATCTAAACGGTCTTTCTTATACTGACCCTCATGGTCACCTTGTGACAATAGAAAGTGCCTGGTGGGAAGATGATGAAGGAAATGCAGTAGAGCCTGATACTTTCACCGGAGAATATTCTGACATGCCACATGTTCTTTCTCTTTTGGGCCGTTCGTATGATGACTCTTTCACTCTACTGATGCAGGATGATAAGATTGCCTCCCTTATGGCTCCATTTATGTCTGCTTACAAGTCAAAAGCCAATGACCAGTTGGAAGGTATGGTTGGCACACTGCGTGTAAATGCTGCAAGACTTGTATCTCCGGAAGCATACTGGATATTCACTGCAGATGATTTTAGTATAAAAATTTCTGATAAAAAGAGTCCGAGTTATCTTGTTATAGCAAATGATCCGGAAAAGGAACAGATTATCGGAACTTTGAATGCTCTTGTTCTGAACCGCTTGGTAACACAGGTCAACTCTAAAGGTAATCTGCCTGTATCTCTCATCGTCGACGAGTTGCCAACTCTATATTTCCATAAGATTGACCGATTGATAGGTACAGCCAGAAGCAATAAGGTGGCTGTTACTCTCGGATTTCAGGAATTGCCACAGTTGGAAGCAGATTATGGAAAGGTTGGGATGCAAAAGATCATCACAACTTGTGGCAATATATTTATGGGAGCTGCCAGAGGAAGAGAAACTCTTGAATGGGCACAGAATGATATATTTGGTAAGGCAAAACAGATATCCAAGTCATACTCAATTAATGATAATAAGGTTTCTACTACAATTTCGGAAAAAGTTGACTATCTGGTCCCAGCTGCAAAGATTGCAGATATGGCAACCGGTTGGCTGGCAGGACAAGCAGCTCGAGACTTTACACCAACTGACGCGAAAATGATGTCAAAATTTGATATTGAGCAATCAGAAGAATTCAAGACTACTAAATATTTCTGTAAGACTCATTTCGACATGAAGGCCATTAAAGACGAAGAGAATCATTATGTGGATATTCCAAAACTATATGATTTTGGTGATAAGCGTATGAAAGAAGCTATTTTGATGAGAAACTTCAAACGTGTCGACGATGAAGTAGACACACTCGTAAAAGAGATCCTTGGAAACAGTGATTCTTAAAGGAAATACTGATTGAGTAACTCTATCAAGGCTTGAACATAAGTTTTCTTTTCAGCGTAACCAATTTCATCAAGCCATAGTAAATAATTGCCTCCTTTGTATCGATTTTGGACTTTAGTATAATAAGCACGTACTGATTCGGTCCAGTGATTAAATTCATAATACTGACCTGTCCGGGGATTAGTCAACCCGAACAGGTTGTTTTTATTTCTGCATACAGAGGAAGTAAACCATCCGGTTTCTAAGATAGCTTGAGCAAGCACTACTTTCTCATGTTGTATTCCGTTTCTGCGAATCTCATAAAGTAAGTTACTGATAGTCAAACTCGGTAATCCTTCATAGGACTTAAAAAGGTCAAGATGTTTTTTTCTTAACGGTTCTTTTGAAGAGATTATAGTAGGACACGGAAGGGAAAAGACATGAAAGATATCCGATGATTCGGGAGTTTTATTGTCTAATGTATCCGGCTTTATCTCAGCGATATGCGTTGTAACTGAACGGTTGGGGATAATTTCATACAACATGTTTCTCTTGTCCACAACTGTATTAAATTGTGCATTTGCAAGAGTCATAGAGGCGGATATTACCATCAAAACACTCGTTGAAAGTAGTTTTCTTTTCATTGTATCTATAATATTTACTAAATTTGCTCTTAATCACAAATATAGCTAAAAATTCCCAAAGAACAAGTAAATAAACTAAAAAATTCAATCGAAAATGGAACTTGATTATTTTTACCTTTACCTTCGCAATTATTTGCGAGACCACAGCTTCGATAATGATGATTTAGAAGACGAGATCGTTAAGAACAATTCTGAAGCAGCTACTCAAACCTATTCGACAGAGATTAAAGCCGGAAATAATGTTAGTGGAGCAACAGAAGTTGCATTAATTGACCTATTTGTCGGAATAGGATTATCTCGAATGGAGACAAGTGCTGATATCCTTGAGGAACATTTCAGTGACCGGATTCAAATCTTCGAGCCCATGGTACTTGACTTATGGAGTCAAAAACTGACAGAAGATGAGAGTATCTGGGTATCCTTCCATAATGAAGGGGAGTTAGGTCTGAATAAAGAATTGGTAGAAGAAGGTAAAGGAATTCTTATTACCCGTATCGACCAATTCTTAACAACACATGGCGTATAACAAAAGACAGAAACTGCAGGACAATATTGCAGCAATCCGATTGATATTGGAAAATTCCAATAATCCATCTTGGAAACCTTCAAAAGAAGAGCAGAAAGTACTAAGAAAGTATTCCGGATTTGGAGGACTGAAATTCGTACTAAATGACGCGGAGAGCCAGGCTGATGAAGAAAAGTGGAAGAAGTCAGAAAAACCGTACTTCGAAGCCACCAGAGAGCTTCATCAGCTAATTCGTACTTATTCTAAAGATGACAAAGAGTATAAGCAGTATATGGATTCAATGAAAGCTTCTGTATTGACTGCTTTTTACACAGACACAAGAATAGTTGATGCTATATCCGGAGCATTTATAGATGCGGGTATAAAATTTGACAATTTACTTGATCCTTCAGCTGGACAAGGGGCATTCGTCGATTCTTTCAGGAAACAGAATCCTACGGTGGATGTTCTTTCTTTCGAAAAAGACATTTTGACAGGGAAACTCTTGGCTGCTCTACACCCGGATACAAAGGTTGAAATCTGTGGTTTTGAGAAAATAAAACCTGAACATAAAGGGACTTTCGACATAGCAACCTCTAATATACCTTTTGGCGATTTTGCTGTTTCAGATCCAGAATATGCAACAAGTAAGAATATAGCCATAAAACAATCGTCGAAAACCATACATAATTATTTCTTCATCAAAGCACTTGATCAAGTACGTGAAGGGGGTATAGTTGCATTCATCACTTCTCAAGGAATTATGAATGGAGCATCTCCTGTGGTCAGAGAAGAACTGATGAAACGCTCAAATCTTGTGGCAGCAATTAGATTACCTAACAACACCTTTAAAGAGAATGCCGGAACCGAAGTCGGAAGCGATCTAATAATACTACAGAAAAACACCGGGAAGAAATCTCTAACATCATTAGAAGAATCATTCATCCAATCTGTCTTGGATAAGGAAAATAATGTTGCTACTAACAAATATTTCAAAATTATAGATGATGATATCATATGTACCGAGAGCAAAATCGGTAAAGACCAATATGGAAAACCGGCAATGGTCTATTACCATAACGGAGGGATAGAAGGAATAGCTAAAGATTTGAAAAAGGCTCTTCAATATAATATCAATCGTAATCTTGACAAAACTCTTTATAATTCAAATAGAACAAAAGAGACGTATTTTGTGGAAGGTTATGGAAATTATAGCTTAGAGGTAAAAGATGATAAACTTGTAGCCATCTCTGATATAGGATCGTTCAACTACACACTATGCAATAAAAATTTTTCTAAGGAGGTAGAGTTCTATACTAACAATGCAAGTGACGTGGTTGGTCGTGCTATATGCCATCAGTTGAAAGATGCAAAAAATCTTTTCAGTTCAACGGAACCGAATTATGATGAAGATCCTTATGGAAATTTGGTTCATCGAGGAGATATCAATATCGAGCGATGGGATCTTTCAAAGGTGTTCCAAAGACTATCACAAAAAGATTCCATTCAAGAGAAACTTACAGAAACTGTAGATATTCCTCAGGATTATCCTGAAGCAAAAAACTATTATTCTCTTATTAAAGAGTATACTGACCCAAAGGATATAGAACCTTTTTATAAGTATATCGATGATAATGATGAAAAAGGTATAATTGCTTATGCAAATGATCTGACAGATGAAATTTTTGATGGAATCAATCCCACTGCTACATTTCAATATGAATCGTCTTTTATTGATAGCAAGTTGGAGGGGTTGAGCTTAGTATATGAGAATGAAGATATAGCTATCTTTCAAAACGAAAAGGGCTATGAATCATTTTCAATATATTCCAGACACTCAGAGGAAGAAGCAAAGAAATATATTAAGACCTACGGCATTACTGAGTTTGACTCTGAAGATATTAGGAAACTGGCTACAAGTATGATTAACGAAGGAGTTAATATAGATGTTTTCGGTAATCCTTTTGAATCAGAGGTTAACTTATTGTATCATGAACCGAGAGAGGAAATGGATATCCCGGTACAATCTCCTGTTGAAACTATTTTAGATACACCAACGGAAGAAAAGATTGAAAATGAAACTGAAATTAAGACAATTGAAAAGGAACAACAAATTGACTCTCGACCCGATGTGGGAGAATTTCAGCCTTTATACGATTATATAGAAAATAGAATAAGCAAAGAAGAAAACATTCCTTTTAACTTTGCTGCAACCTTCAGTAAGAATGCCAACCGCATTTATTATACTGACGAGAATGGTCAAAATCTTAACTTCTTTATCCCTAATGATCCAGAGAAGCATGATCTAACCATAAGGGAATTAGAAAAGAAGTTCAATATTGAGGAAACTGCTCGATATAAAGCAGCTGCTGACCTAATATTAGAATATAAGGTCAGCCATCGCCTTGTGCAAATACTTGATGAAAAAGTAATTAATAATCCAGAGATAATTCCACAAAAAGTTGAAACTCTACACAAGTCAAATGACATAGAGAAAAAGGAAACACACAAAGAAAATAAGCCAAAGAATAGAGTTTCGAATGTTGCCAATGTAAAAGAACCTAAGACGAATCAAAAGCCTGAGAAAGCATTCATGACAAGTCTATTTGAAGAATTAGAAACATCTTCAAAAGAGAGCAAAGCAACTGACAGGAAAGCTAATAAACAAAAAGTCGATAAATCAGAGATAGATCTTTCTCCAAGAACATATATGAGACCGATAAAACCATTTCACCAAAATGGAACAATGGTTTGGCAAGATGGAATGGCTGGATATCTATCTCATGTTTCTGTACAAGGAGCCACTTTCAATCCTTTAAACTTTAAACCCAATCAGCTTGAGAGAGTAGAACTATATGTTTCCCTTTCGGAAGCATACCATCTATTGTATCATTCAGAAAGTAAATACAAAGAGGAATATTACAATTTTAGAAGTGAATTAAATCAATATTACGATGAGTTTGTAGAAAGATTCGGCAGACTCAATGAGAAGGAAAATGTTAAGTGGATAAAGACAGACGCTAATGGTAATGATATTTTGGCACTTGAACGAGTTGAAAATGGCAAATATATCAAAGCTGATATCTTCGACCATCCTATTGCTTTCTCAACATTAGATATTTCTAAACCAGAGACCCCACAAGATGCCCTTGCCTTGTCTCTGAATCAATTTGGTAAAGTCGACATGGAGTTTATGGCAAAGATGTTGGGCATTAAAGATAACCCCAATGGAATAATTGGGAATGCAGAACTTGACCTTGCCGAAGAATTGAAAGGTTATATCTTTTACAATCCTCTTAATGAGGAATATGAAATAAAAGATAAGTTTATTTCTGGTGATGTAATTACAAAGTATGAAAACATAAGGGAATGGATTGACATTACTGACAAACGATTAGCAAAATTCCCCGGTTATGACGGAATTGAACCTTGGTTGGAACTATCAAGAGAATCGCTAAAGGCACTTGAAGCAGCTCGACCAAGACGAATAGAGTTTGATGAACTGGATTTTAATTTTGGAGAAAGATGGATTCCTACAAATATTTATAGTGATTATATGAGCCAACTCTTTCACACCAAAGTTGAAATCAACTATGCTTCATCTATGGATGAATTTTCTGTAGATGCCAAACGCAAGAACATGACAATATGGGATGAGTATTGTGTAAGAGGTCACTATCGTAGTTATGACGGACTTGCTCTCCTCAAACATGCCCTGCAAAATACAGTACCCGACATTAAGAAATCTTTAGGTAAAGATTTCAATGGGAACGACATCAAAGTCCCCGACAGTGATGCTATTCAACTTGCAAACACCAAGATTGATTCTATCCGCAATGGATTTACAGACTGGTTGAACTCTCAGTCGAAAGAGTTTAAGGAAAATCTTACAGATCTTTACAATAAGAAATTCAACTGTTTTGTCAGACCGGCATATGATGGTAGCCACCAGACCTTCCCGGACCTGAATATAAAAGGACTGGAAGAACATTTCGGAATTAAAAGTGTATATCAGTCTCAAAAAGATTGTATTTGGATGCTTAAGCAGAACGGGGGTGGTATCTGTGATTTTGAAGTAGGATGTGGAAAGACTTTGATTATGTGCGTGGCAGCTCATGAAATGAAACGCTTGGGATTGGCTCATAAGCCAATGATAATTGGTCTTAAAGCAAATGTAGCGGAAATAGCAAGAACATATCAGACTGCCTATCCTAATGCAAAGATTCTATTTGCCGATGAGAAAAGTTATAAAGCAGAAAATCGAGTCAACTTTTTTAATCAGATCAAGCACAATGATTATGACTGCATAATAATGTCGCATGATCAATACGGCAAAATCCCTCAGTCACCTGAAATCCAGAAGAAGATTCTTCAAAGAGAGTTAAATGATATAGAAGATAACTTGAAAGTGATGGAGAACCAAGGTGTTAATATATCAAAGGGAATGATGAAAGGACTTATCAAACGTAAAGAGAATCTTACCGCGAAGATTGAGACTATCCAATTTGAGATTAATAAAACCAAGGATAAAGTAGTTGACTTTAAACAAATGGGAATAGATCATATTTTCGTAGATGAGTCACACCAATTCAAAAACCTTATGTTCAATACCAGGCACGACAGGGTGGCCGGATTGGGAAATTCCGAGGGATCAAAACGAGCCTTAAACCTTCTTTATGGTATCCGTACTATTCAAGAGAGGACAGGGAAAGATCTCGGTGCAACCTTCCTTAGTGGCACCACCGTCTCCAATTCCCTTACGGAACTGTATCTTCTTTTTAAATATTTGAGACCACAGGCATTAGAGAAACAAGAGATCAACTGTTTCGACGCTTGGGCAGCGATATTTGCCAAGAAGACCACTGACTTTGAATTTAATGTTACTAATAATATTGTAGCAAAAGACCGATTCCGTTACTTTATCAAAGTGCCGGAACTGGCAGCATTTTATAATGAGATCACAGACTATCGCACTGCCGATTCTGTAGGTGTAGACAGACCTAATAAAACTGAGATACTACACAATATTCCTCCCACACCACAGCAGGAAGAATTTATTAAGAGACTGATGCATTTTGCAGAAAGTGGCGATGCAACAGTTCTCGGTCGTGGCCCTCTGTCTGATACAGAAGAAAAAGCAAAGATGCTCATTGCAACTGACTATGCCCGAAAAATGGCCCTTGATATGAGAATGATTGATCCGAATTATGAGGATGATCCGAACAACAAGGCAAGTCATTGCGCAAAGATGATTGCCAATTATTACAAAAAATATGATGCTCAAAAGGGTACACAGTTTGTTTTCTCAGACCTGGGTACTTTCAAGCCCGGAGAATGGAATGTTTATTCTGAAATCAAGAGAAAACTTGTGGAAGATTATGGGATACCTCCGAAAGAAATAAAATTCATTCAGGAATGCAAGAATGATACCGACAAAAAGAAAACTATAGAAGCAATGAACAAAGGGGAAATAAGAGTTCTCTTCGGCTCGACATCGATGCTTGGTACAGGAGTTAACGCTCAGAAAAGAGCAGTCGCCCTCCATCACTTAGATACACCATGGAGACCCTCTGACCTTACCCAAAGAGACGGAAGAGCTGTTCGCGCAGGAAATGAGATTGCTAAACATTTTGCCGGGAATAATGTCGATGTTATCATCTATGCAGTCGAGAAATCTTTGGATTCCTATAAATTCAATCTTCTTCAGTGCAAAGCCACTTTTATTGATCAGCTAAAAAAAGGTGCTGTTGGAGCAAGAACTATCGATGAAGGAGCAATGGATGAAAAGAACGGTATGAACTTTTCTGAGTATATGGCTATTTTGTCGGGCAACACAGATCTACTTAATAAAGCTAAGATAGAGAAGAAACTGATAGCTTTGCAAAGTGAGAAGAAAACTTTCACAACTGATAAACTAAGGACCAAAGATAGACTTGAGAATGCAGTCAATGAGCTTGATAAAAATGAGAAGTTCATTGAGAGTATGAGGAAGGACTATGCTAAGTTTGAAAAGGTTGCAAAGAGAGACAAGGAAGGAAACGTCATTAATGCTCTGAATCTCTTTGATGAGAAGAGAAAGACTGAAAAAGATATGGGGTCGTACCTTCAATATCTTGCTAAATCGGCTGACACTGGCGGTGCTTATCAAAAAATAGGAGAAATCTATGGATTCCCGATTTCAGTAATAACGAGCTATCCGGAAGAAAATGGAAAGGCAACACGCCAAAACCGATTTGTAGTTGAAGGCGAAACTTGGAAGTATCGTCATAATAATGGTATTTTGGCTATGTCTGATACCCGAGCAGCATGCACAAGTTTCTTGAAAGCTTTGGAACATATTCCAGAAATCATGAAACAATATGAGAGAAAGAATAAAGAACTTGATAAGGATATAACATTGCTAAAAGAAAGTGCCGGTAAAGTCTGGAATAAAGAAGATGAGCTAAATAAACTCAAATCAGACTTGGCCGCCATTGAAAGGAAAATTTCGTCCCAACTTAATGCTTCATCTGAAATTACAAAGGCGGTTCAAGGTTTGGTAAAGAATGAAAATATCTATCTATTCCGTCATTCAAAAGATGATAAATGGTATATACAAATCCAACTTCCTGAAGGGAAAACCAATGCTGTAGCAGTAGAATATGGTGACATCCGAAAGATTGAGACAAAAGAATCTTCCAAAATGGAACTTGCAGTCAAATATTTGGCAGACGATGTGATAAACAAACGAGTCACAGCAACTGAAGGGAAACTGGTCAAAAAAGCAATGTCCGTATAATAAATTTTTGTTCGTATCATAAATGTTATTATAGTTTGTAGTGTCTATGTCGAGATGACATGGACACTACTTTTTACAATAAAGGCAAGATGTTTTTTTCTTAATGGTTCTTTTGAGGGTGATTTTGAGCAAAATAGATAAAAAATAATGTATTTTGGATTGAAATGCATGTTTCTTTGAACTGCAATATTCTTTTCTCATGACTTACGCAAAGTTAAAATAATTCTTGATATAACTTTGTATTGGAATCCTCACTAATAGGGTATTATAATAACAATTCAATCTTTAAAACAAATGGAAGAACAAAACATCCCCTTTGAAAAACTTGGGCTCATTGGTATCAATCAAGAAGTATTTGCACAATTGCCTAAAGAATTTAAGGATGCGCTTCAATCCGGAGAAATGACTCCAGTGATCTGCGCACGGAAAGAGCTTGATAATGGCATGGTTGTAGAAATGCCTATGAAACTTCAAGCAGTATTCGATGAAAGAGGAAGGCAGCAGCTTATGGTATATCCGGTGCTTAATGAACTGAAGAATGATATGCAACTTTCATCTTCCTCTTTTGAGGACTTGAAAAAGGGAGCTGTTTTGCACGTCGACGGGCAATATATCCAACAAGATCCAGATACAAATTGCATCCTGAAAGTATCTGATAAGGATATGGAGATGGAAAAGCATCTCAAAGAAATTGAGAAAGTACTGGATATAGAGCTTGGGACAAACCAGAAGAATCAAATCCGCAATGGGAAGCCGGTGGAACTGAATGTTGGAGGAGAACAGGTTGTAGTAGGTCTCGACCTTAAAGATCCGGAAAGATTCAAGACTCTTAGAGGAGATATGAAGGATTGGGAATATCAACAGAAAGTGATATATGATATCATGCATCCTGAATATGTAGGAGTCGTAAAAACCGATGAAAACAGATGGGAATTTCAACAAATCGTCAACAGCGAAAGATACCCGGAAAGCCTGAAGCAAAAGCCGATGCAAGCCCAGAACGCAAGTATGCGACGATAATCGCCATTCTTTCAATTATAATCAAATGATATGAATGAATATTTGAAATCTTTGAGTAAACCGGGGGATTATCTCTCTGGCAATCCCGAACTTTTGCCAAAGGATTTGAAAGAAAAACATCTTCAGTTTGCTGCACTTGAAGAAGCTTACTTCTCTGGAGATCGATTCGCTCGAAAGGATGAGAAAGCGCCTTATACAGAAGCTCTTAACGATGCCAGAAAAAACTATTACGGCAGTCTGATAGAAGCATGTGAAACATATCTGAACAATAAGGAAACTATTCACCAACAAAATTCTGATATGAAAGAAAAAGAAACGAACAAATCCGAGACTAAGGAAAAGAGAGAACCGCAAATGGTCACTGTGAACGGTGACAAAATCACCCACGGCCATGCATTCAAGGCAAAAGATTCTGAGAACTGGTTTTTCACTGCAAAAATCAACGGCTTACCAATGAAAGCACAATTGATGGACCAGAAAGACATGGAAAAATTACTTGTCGAAAAATCCGCTACGATACAGGATATGATTCAAAAATATTATCCAACTGTGCTACTCCAAAAAGTCAATGTAGCCGAATTTAAATTGCCAAGACCTATATCTACTGCAAACGGAGAAGAGCAGATAATAAAATTTAACGTATACAAGGAAAATCGTCCTGAAAATAAGGATTATGGCAAATACAGGCTTTATGCTCAGGTGGGCGATAAAAAGATGAGTTGCGATGCTTCTAAACAAGATCTTGACGCATATTTCAATCGAGTTACATCGCCTACACAATTAATTATCAAAAATTTCGGGGATAGACTTGGAATAGCAGCCCACTATGAGCAATTCAAATTGCCAGAGGGACTGAATATTGAAGGTAAAGACATCCTTCTGAGGAAGAATCAGGAAACAAACAGATACGAAATATCAGCAAAGCTTTCCGATGGAGTTCAAACCCCGGCTAAGGAACTCAGCTATGATGACCGACAATCTTATTTCCAGCATAAAGTTGCCTCAAAAGAACAATTGGCTGCCAAGTATCTCTCAAACGAGTTGACAACACTCTCTATGACTCAAAAGCCCAAAGTCGAAAAACAAATGGGGTTAGGAATATAATCTTAACTATGATCTTTTTACTCTTATCATTTTTAAAACAAAATAATATGACTACAGAATCATACGACAAACCTCTCGCAAAACTTAAAGCGAAAGAAATTACTTTCGTTCAGTTTCTTACTGAAGTAAAGTGTAAAGAACAATTTGAAAAATGGTGTAAGGAACATTACCTTGCTGCCGATGAAGGTGCTGCACAACTCTTTTACGACCACTATGGCTTCGAAGACGCAACCATAGTAAAAGAATTCGTAGAGCCACTAACTCAATAATATTAATTTAAGATTTTCTCGCCATGTCAGGTAATCATCCCATCGTATTCAGCGAATTGAAAGCAAAAGTAGGTGTCGATGACGTCGCATTTTCGCTTGGCTACCGAATTGATAAAAAAGCCGGAGTAGGAAGATATTTTGAGATGATTCTTGGAGATCCTCATAATCCTTCTGATAAAATCGTTGTAAGAAATACTCCCGATAAATCTCAACAATTCTTCTTTAGGAGAAGTGGATCAAAAGGGGATGCCCTTACCTTAATTAGGGAAAATCTTAATGCATTCAATGTAGAAGGGAAAAATGAGTGGACCAAGGTTGCTAATGTTTTGGCACAGTTATCCAACACTCCAATCTCCCATTCGGAAAAAACTTACATTTCAAACAGTTCTTCAACAAGTAAGATTTTCGATCCTACAAGATATGACGTATTTACCATAAGGGAAGACAATATACCTTTCCTTCTAAAAAATCGTGGATTCAGCACAAGCTGTATCATCGATTTTAAAGATAGTGTGGTCTTGATAAAAGACACTTATAATAAAAACTTCGATGGATATAATATTGGATTCCCATATACCAATCCGGAGACAGAGGCATTGTCGGGATATGAAATTAGAGGCAGCAAGGGATTTAAGTCTAAAGCTTCCGGAACAGACTCAGCCAATGCAGCATGGATAGCAGAATTCCCAAAAGGGAATCCGGACAACATTAGGAATGTTTACTTTTTCGAAAGTTCTTTTGATGCTATGGCATTCTATCAGATTAACAAGGCAAAACTTAACATCTCTCCATTTGCCCTTGTTTCTGTTGGAGGTGCTTTCAATCCAAAGCTTGCTGAAAAGATAATAGACCGCTTCCCTACTGCAAAAGCATGGGATTGTTTTGACAATGATCTTGCCGGGCAAATCTATTCTGCCAACTTAGTCAAAGCCGCAGACAAAATAAATTTTGATATTAACACAGACGATAAGATTGTTTCACTCAGGTTCGGAGACAAAGAAATCCAATGCCCTAAGGAGGTGTTTGATTTTCGATCGAATGCAGCTTCTTTGGGAATGAGCTACTCCAGTGGGCATTGGAAGTCTCCAACCAATTATAAAGACTGGAATGATTGTCTTCTTGGCAAACAGATTCAAATTACTTTCACACCATCCAAATATCAAAGAGATGAAAATCTTGCAAACCAGCGACAAAATGCATTCAAAATGTAGTTATGCTAAGGGCATAGTAGCCTCTCTCCTATCGGCATGGATAGCTTTTAATCCTATAGTTTCGTTAGGAGCTGTGATCACAACCGATCCAGCCCTGGCAGCTGCTATCTTATGGCAGACACAGACTTTGGAAAAGTCGTATAAAGACCGACAGAAACATCGTCTTACCATTGAAAATCTTCAAGGAGCAATTACAGCCGGACTAACAGAAATACACAAGGTCGAAGATATGATTCTTGACTACATGGAGAATGCGTCTGGAGTCTTATCCAATATGATCCAACTAAAGAACATCGGACAATATACTATTGATATCAGTGAAAAATTGGTAGCTATCGCAAAAGATATACCCAATAACGCCAAAGGAGCAGCCATAACTGCTACCTGTAGCAATCATATGAAGAAAACGATTGCCGATATTACCGGAATGGCAGATCTTGTGACCAATCTTGTCACAACAAAATACAGTCTTAAGAATGCGAAGTCGGAAGATGACAAAAAACACGTAAATCTTCTATCTGCTGCTGAAAGATATGATATCCTTGTTTCGGTGGAACAGAAAATGATGACCATCTATTATGATCTACAGCTTGTCCACTACTTTATAAAAACACTCGGATGGAGAGATTTATGGTTTCAACTTGACCGGGAATCTTACCTTAAAGCAATTTCAGTCGGAATTGATGTAAACGGAATTATCAACAAATGGAATAGAATTTCAAAATAATATATCATGGAATCAGAAAAAACAATTATCGGCCAGTGTCCTCAGTGCGGAGGGAAAGTGGTCAAAACTTTCAAAGGATATGCTTGTGAGAATTCTTTAGGAGATCATCCATCTTGCGGTTTCTTTCTCTTTTCTACAATTGGTAATCGAAGGATTAACGATACAGAAGCTTCACAGCTTCTTGCCTATAAGAAGATCCTTCTTGATGGGTTTTCTACAAAGGATGGAAAATGTTTTTCATCAATATTGGCATTCAATCTTGATAGCTCTGTCAATATGAACTCGCAAATGGGCTCATGTCCAAAATGCGGCGGAACACTTTATGTAAGCGCGAGATCTGTAAGCTGTAGTAATTTTAAGGATTCAGCTAATCCTTGCCACTTTACTATTTGGAGAAACATCGGAGGACATGATCTTTCTTTAGAGGAATTAGAGTCTCTGATTAATACAGGTCAGACCACAACACCTGTGGACACATACGACAACCAAGGCAATAAGGAACTACACCGATTTGGTCTCAACGATAATAAAGAGGTGATTAGACTATGAGTATGGATGATAAAAAGCCGGCTTCTCCTATTAAATCAAGAGAAGATCTATTGAAGGATAAAAAGAAGAAAATTGCCAAAAAATTCTTTTGGTGTGCATTAAGCATAATAGGAATTATAATACTTATAATCGGAATAATATTTATATGCACAAGTCAAAATGATGGGCAAAGTTTAAAAAAAAGCGAATCTGAGAAAAGTGCAATAAATGCCCTAAAGCTTAAGTTGGGTGATACTTCTTCTTTGAAAGTGCTTAATGTTTCAGTTCCCGATTCGGTATTCTTAAATCGAATATGTCCGGAATATGAGATAATGGAGTTGTCAGAAAGATTTCTGGAATACAGTCTACAAATAATGCAAGACTCGCAAGACGGACTTTTCGGAAAAGAGAATGTGGCTTATCGATGCATGATGGACAGATATGCATTAAGTTCCCAATCTATCAATACACTTAACCAAATGCTCGAAAAACCAGAAGGTGAACATTGTGGGTGGAGAATAAAAATAAAGTATCAGGCTATTGATGATTCCGACACTCCTTACGTCTCAGAAGCCTGGTTTATTTTCGATAAAGATAAGAAACATATACTCAATTCATTTGATATTTCTATATTATGAAAAAATATCTATCTTCCTTTTTAGGTTTATCTCTCCTTCTTTCATTATGTGCATGCAACTGTGAACACAACACTGAGCCACAACCACCTTTTAATGTTGGATGGGTGGTGTGCACAGATGGCGAAATTGTCCCATATTGTACTTATACTCAAAACAAAGATCAATATAAAGTTCCAATAGCACTTGTGTATTGGGTCAATCCAGATTATTCAGCGGATATTGCGGGTTATGCTGTATATCTCAATGATCTTGATCCAGCTGCATTCTCAGATACAGAAATGGAATCGCAAGGCACTTCTACCGATATCAGGGCTTTCGATGGCAATGAAAATACTTGGACGTTGCATTCGAACGAAAAAATCAATTCACCACTTGCCCAAAATGTGTTCTCCATTTGGCAATACGGTCAATCGGCATACATACCTTCAGTTGGGCAACTTGCGCTACTCTTCCAAGCTAAGAATAACAAGGAACGAAAGCTCAATGAACGTCTTGCAGGTATAGGAGGAGATCCTTTGGCAGATGAAGCAGATTATTGTTGGTATTGGTCATCGACTGAAGTGGCTGGGCAAGAAGCCGGGAAAGCTTGGCTTTATTCAATGCATTCCGGAACTATTCATGAGACCCCAAAACTTCAAGAGCACAAGTCAAGGCCAATTATAACACTATACCGATGAAAAGTCCAATAAAATATTATAGTCTTATTTGCATATCTCTTTTACTCTCTTGTTCAAAAGATACTATTGAAGATGAGAATTTTTGCTTGGATCCTTCATACAAGGTTCCTTTAGAAGTTGAGATAGATGTAGACGATTCGTTCAGAATGTATAAAACAGTCGACTCTATAGGATTCCAGACCAGAGCTGACGAATTAGATCCTTACTTAAGATACTACGTAGCCGCATATCCTATGACATCCGGACTTCCTACAGTTGTGGCATCGGCTTATCAAAACAAAGTTTCGATGGATATTCATCCCGGGCGCTATACTATGATCGGTTGGGTGATGTATGAGTCAGATAATAAAATCCATGGATATAACTTCTATGATGATGACTTGAGTGAATTGCTCCTGAAAAACAAGTACAATTACACAGGAGATGATGATTATAAGATTGCTTATAGGGCTTGTGAAGTAAAGAATGTTGCTCATAATACACAATCTTCTACGCTTTCAGCTTCAGCAGCTATGGCAAAATACAAAATCATAGCCATCGATACACCATCCTTTGAACCTGATAAGATAATAGTAAGATACACGTCTCCCCTTCCGGTTGCTATTCATGCAAAAACAGGTGAAATAAATTGGTGGTGGAAAGATATCAACTATTCTTCTTCAATCTCGAAAATCAAAGATGTCGGCGATCTGCTTGCTACGGATTATGTACTGTCTCAAAACAAGGAGGAAACAAGCATAACCGTCACAGTCGAAATCTATGATAAGTACAACAATATCAAAGCGAGAAAGAAAAATGTGACTATACCATTGATGAATGGTGGAATAACGACCGTAAAGGGTAATTTTTACTCAATATTAGAACTTGACAATGATGCAACTGCTGGAAGCGGAATATCTATCAAGACTGAATGGGATGCAACTTTCGAAATTGAACTGTAAAACAGTTTTTCATAATCAATTATTAACTTTTTTAAATTCAAACAAATGAGAATCAAAACAATTCTTTTCTCAATGGCTGCTATCTCAATGATCGGCAGCTTCACCTCCTGCAAGAGCGAGGAAGACATCAAAGTACCTGTAGAAACCGGTATTGATCTGAGCAATAGCCAGACAATATCTCTCACAATCAGCTCTCCGGATGCAGGACTCAAAACAAGGGCCGGACAGACCCCAAATCTGACTTATGGCACAGACGGTCTCTTCAATTTTTCAAGAACCATCGATAAGCTCTGGTATGCAGTTTATAACAACGGAACGCTTCTCTACGACTCTTTCGACGCCGGTATACCACAGGCTATCTACGACAGCGGAACTGAAACTTTCAAGCTTGACCTTCAGATTCCAAGAGTTAACGATCAAATAAAACTCGATGAGTATAAAGTGTTCTTCTTTGCCGGAAACTCCGCTGACAAGGTGGCAAAATCAGAAATTTCTGACGGTATCGGTCTTGATTTCGCAAACAAGACTCTCTATGCTTACCCGGCAATCCTAAATGGGACTACTGCTTCTGGAGATTTCTTCTCACCGCAACAGAACGATTACTTCGCAAAGTATGCATCACTCGATGACATTGTTACCGGGACTGATGAATTTTCAGGAAACGTAACACTTATTAGACCTTTCTGTCAAGTTTCCTTACTCACCGATGAACTTGTCCATCCGGCTATTTTGAGAACTTATGATTCTAATGGCAAAGTTGCCCTCCAGACTACACCGGCAATGTTTACACAAAAGGAGTCTTCGTCTTCTGAATCTCTTCCTTATGGATGGAATTATGACAATGACAACATATTATTGAAAGACTTGTCACTTCTAACATTCTCGCTTGATTCGAAGGCAGCTTGCAACACTGATGGTAGCCTCTCAATCCCTCAAGAGATTACTTTTAAGAGTCGTAAGATGTTCTGTGTTGCTTCTTATCTTATGCTTGCTCCCAATGCAAGGAAATCCTATGATCCCGGATCGAGCAAGGAACAGTTCTCTTTTGCTTTGACCGCTTCCGGAGATTTGCATTCTACTGATGCTTCAGTGAAAACAGATGTTCCGTCAGGTGGACTTAAAGCTAATGAGAAATACGTTCTTTATAATAAACAATTCGATCCGGAACATCCTGAAGAAGGGGGTGGTGAAGGTATCTTCTCAACTCATTACGTACTTGACGTTGTAGTTGATCCTGCTTGGGAAGGTAATCAGGAAATCGGTTTCTAATGAACAAATGAAATAGATTTCATTTGAAGGGAAGGAAAGCCCACATTTACCCTTTTTGTATCTGTGGGCTTTCCTATATTTTTAATCTTTTCAGTTATATTACAATGAAAAATTTACTTAAATCAACACTTTCTTGCATTATTCTTTCCTCCATGGCCAGCTGCTCTATGGATGGTCCGGAAATAATGTCAGAAGAATCTGAACTAATACCTTTTCATTTCACCCTTAATTTCTCCTGCTTGTCTGGTACTGATACCCGATCACTATCCCCCGATTATAGTTTTTCAGATGGTTCTTCAATATCTATTCTTAAAGGATATGTATATAATAAAGCAAACGGAAGCAATTCATCTCCGATAAAAGTTGTTGATATAGACATCAAGGAGATAGATGATAAGAGAGGAGGAGATATTACTATCATGCTTCCAAAGAATCAGATGTTTGATATCGTTTTTCTTGGGACCTCTATAGAACAAAGCAATCCTTCGTCGAAGCTATTTTTCAATAGTTCTGACCGAACTCTCACTGTAAATTATGGCAAATGCAATGACGAAGAAATGGATTGTTTCTACGCATCAAGGTCTGGCGTAACATCTAATAATGTGGAGTCTGAACCAATAGAGTTAACAAGGCCTTTTGCTCAACTGAATATCGGGACTCAAGACTATGATGAATACAACAGTACCACTCCAGTAAAAGACATTTCGGTATCTGTAAGTGGTATTTATGATAAGATTGACCTAATGACAGGAAATGTGATTGGAGACCCGATATCGGTTAACTTTCTTGCTGATCCGATTCCTTCAGGACAAGTTTTTCCTGTAAGTGGATTTTCATATCTATCCATGAATTATCTTCTTGTGGGAACGCGTAAGCTTATTGATTTGGAAGTGGCAGTCAATCATACAAACTCCAGCGTTCCTGTTAAAACAATCAATATAGAAAATGTAGCTGTTGAACGCAACTATCAGACGAATGTGTATGGAAAAACATTGCTAACGCAGGAACTACTCTCTGAATAATTCTAATTATTTTCCACAATCATCAGGACACTTCTCAATGTCTAAAAAATCCCTTCATTATGAAAAAAAATATTATATCATTCATATTTTCTTTTCTTCTCTCGTCGATGCTCTACTCTTGTGCTTCAGACGATATCTTTTCAACTCAAAATTCAGATGTCGCTCACTTTAGTTTTAATATCTCGGTACCAAATTCAGAAATTAGGACTCGCGGATATTCAGACGGTAGTTTGATCTCTGAAATTATATGCTATGTATACCAGGTTGGCACGGAAACGCCTATTTATACATTACCGATCCAGATAAAGGAGGATAATAACAAAAAAGGAGGAAGCCTTGAAATAGACTTACCCAGTGAGAGCACTTTCAATTTTGTATTTCTTGCAACTGCTTGCAAGCAGAATGATCCGGAATCCAAAATCTATTTTAATCCAAACGATCAAATATTAAGTGTTAATTATGAGAAGTTTTCCGGAAACGATGAAGAAGTGGATTGCTTCTTTGGAGTGCTTAGAGATATCTCCATCAATAAAGGCACCAATCATAAAATTACTCTTAAAAGACCATTTGCACAGTTGAATATAGGCACAAAAGATCTTGAAGATTATAATGAAATGTCTAATTCTCCCCTACGGTCGGTTAGCGTGTCTGTCAATAGAGTATATTCTTCTATAAATGTGCTGAATGGCACTTTAGGAGAGCCTTTGACAGTCAACTTTCCTTCTTGTAATTTACCCGAAGGGCAGTCTTTCCCAGTTTCTGGCAATAAGTATCTTTCGATGGATTATTTGCTTGTAAACGAAAGGAAGGAAATTAATGTCACATTTACTGCAACCAACGCAGATGGTACATCATTCACTTCTGTCTTCAGAAAAATTCCAGTACAGCGCAATTATCAGACTAACATATTCGGCAATTTGCTGACATCACCTAATGACTTTAAGGTAGAAATCAATCCAGAATATGACTCATCCGTCAATAAGGATGCAGATGATCCTTGGGCAGAATATGATTTGGTATTGAAAATTTTAGATAATTCCAAGGATAAATCACGTTATCAACTCCTAATGAGTTTAAACGGGAAAAAAGATTCAAAAACAATAGATTTAAAAAATTATGCTGATTCCAAAAATATCATTAAACTAAAATACACAGATCTTGGAGTCGATAATCCTACAGATATAAGATTTTATACGTCTAGTTATTCAGCAGTGTCATGCTTAGAATATGTTTTAAAATTGGATATTAATGGTCTAAGAGACTTAAGTCATATTTTCGCTGATAACACTAATTTAAAAAAAATATATGATATTGATAAATGGAATACAGAATACATAGAAAATATGGCAAGCATGTTTAATGGTTGCCGCAGTCTTACCGAACTGGATGTTTCCAATTTTGACACTTCCAATGTGACGAATATGTGCTATATGTTTTCTGGATGCAGTAATCTTACTGAACTGGATCTATCCAATTTCGATACTTCTAATGTAACAAATATGAGAGAAATGTTTTACGAATGCAGAAAACTTAATACACTGGATCTTTCCAATTTTAATACCTCGAATGTGGCGGATATGAGCCAAATGTTTTACCATTGTTCAAATCTTACAAGATTGAATGTTTCCAATTTCGATACTTCGAATGTAACGGATATGTATCGTATGTTTATGTATTCATGGAATCTTACCAAACTGGACGTTTCTAATTTCGATACTTCCAATGTGAAGGATATGGGAGAAATGTTTTACGAATGTTCGAATCTTACGAGATTGGATGTTTCCAATTTCAACACAAGTAACGTAATAAACATGGATGAAATGTTTTTTGATTGTTCAAACCTTACAACACTTGATGTCTCAAATTTCGATACAAGTAACGTGTACAATATGGAAGGTATGTTTCATGGTTGCTCTGGCCTCAAATCTCTTGATGTATCGAAATTTTGTACTAAAAATTTAAATAGTGTAAAAAATTTATTCCTAGGATGCCTAAGAATAAGCGAACTGGATGTTTCCAATTTCGATACTTCTAATGTGACCAATATGAGCTCTCTA
>CAZGGB010000013.1:46571-50721 GCA_964525115.1 uncultured Sangeribacter sp.
TTACCGAACTTGACCTTTCCAACTTTGAGACTTCGAAGGTAACGGATATGAGCGGTCTATTCATTGGTTGTAGAGGTCTTACCGAACTGGATGTTTCCAATTTCGATACTTCTAATGTGACCAATATGAGCTCTCTATTTGGTAATTGTGAGGGTCTTACCGAACTTGACCTTTCCAACTTTGAGACTTCGAAGGTAACGGATATGAGCGGAATGTTTTATGGTTGTAGCGGTCTTACGAGATTGGATCTTTCTAATTTTGAAATGAATAATGTCAAAAGCACAAACCTAATGTTTGAAGGATGTCCAGCTGAAGTAATATGGGAATAGTAGTGATAATATTTCAGTTAGGAACCATATTGGTAGATTCTATTATAAAAAGAATAAATCTGACTTCAAAGTTTGATTATCGATATTTGTGATTCTCAAATGCCATCTAATATTGTATAAGTCTACCAAATTAAATATTTATTACACCGGAAGAAGAGGTGTACCTATCAAAAAATTCCTTATTTCACTATCCAACTGTAACCAGGTCTTTTAAAGTTCGGATAAGTAATTGTGAAGTAAGATAATCATTTCCTTCGAAAGTGCATAAAGGATTAACAGGGTGAATTACATCGAGAGTGAGTTCACCTTTTAATTCTATACCCACGAATAGAGAATTTATCAAAATCAAATAAGTCGACAACGCATAAATTACATTTCTTCATGTGTGACAAGTCACATAAAAAGAAATCCAAATTCTGCTTTGCATTTTTGATGATTAAGGATTATTTAATCGGAAAGATGACTGTGTATAAACTTAATGAGCATTGATGATTTTCATTAAGTCGTGTCTGTACTCTATGGATATTTACGAAGCTAAGTTACAAATAGATTCCGGAGAAGTAAAGGCACATCCTGCGGACTTTCATGGTCGGAAACAATTTTGGCAGCCTTCCGCATTTTTGCGGGCAAAAATGGGTATTCCAATATTGTTTCCGACCATTCTTCCTTGACTTCTCCTCCATCTATTTGTGGACACTGCATCGTAAATAATCCCTTCGAGTCCAGACGTGACTCAACCAAAGGGAAAAAGATTCACGATGCTTATGGAATGGACAAAAGAAAAGGTTACAATAAAAAAACTAAAGGTGTTAGGTTCATATGGGAAGATGTTTCACGATGCTGAACTATATCCTCATTCATTGAGAAAGTTGTCAAAGGATGTTAAGAAAAACGACATAACCGCCATAACTATGGCTGCTTTCCTTCTCTCTAAAATTGTCACTCCCGATTCTATTCTGATTCCTATTCCTCAATCGTCTGGAAAGGCTGACTACACTTTGGAGATCGCAAATACAATCCGCATCATTCGTCAAGATTGCGAAGTGCTTGATATCCTTTCCGGCACTCCAAGAAAGAAACTCTATGACATCAAGAAATCCAAGACTTCTCTTAAAGGTGTCAAGACAGGACTAAAGGTTAAGGAGGATGCAGATTGTGTAGAAACACTTGAATCTAATCCAAACATCTTCTTTGTGGATAATGTGGTGAATACTGGATTTACGTTCAACCGAGCAAGGAAAGCATTGAGAAAGTATGCGAAAATAGAACCGTCTCTTTTGGCTATTAGCGCAACAAGCAATTGGTTTAACTAAATTATTATATTTCTATGAGATTAGCTATTGTAGGGAGTAGAAATTGTCCTCCCATAAATATTGATTCTTATCTATCCGAAAGACCCGACTCCATCGTTAGTGGAGGAGCCATTGGCGTAGATTCTTATGCAAAAGACTATGCGATGAGAAATGGAATTCCTTTATTAGAATTTCTTCCGGACTATAAGAAGTACAAGAGACAAGCACCGATATTACGGAATATCCAAATCGTAGAGAATTGTGATTCTTTGATCGCCTTTTGGGATGGTGTGAGTAGAGGAACAAAATTTACTATCGATTATGCCCGTAAGAAAGGTGTGCCAGTTCATATAGTCAGGATTTAATAATCCAGGCGCTTCAGATGGATAATTGTGAAAAGAACAAGCCTCGCACTATGGCGCAAGCACCATGGTGAGAGACTTTTTTTTCTTTTAATCCACGGAGTGAATATTACAAAAGTAGGTTAATAAATGGTAGAGCAATCAGTTGGAAATATTGCCGGGAGAATCACACAGAACGCAAAGCGCCCAGAGTGATTCTTTCTCATTAGGCAGAATGATGATTATTTGCATACAATTACAAAGAGATTGTGTCGGATTGCCGAGAAAATGACGACAAGTCGCATTTTTTCATCAATCCGCCACAAACTCAGAGATAATCAGCTTCTTCGAAACAGAATGAATTATTAATGGGGTGAATTACATCGAGCGCGAGCTCTCCATGTAATTCTTTACACAATAGTTTGAAAAATATTCGATAACGATAGCTTAGCAACGCTTAAATTGCATTTCATAATGTGCGACAAGTCGCATATAATGAAATGCAAATTCAGCATTGCCTCCGAGGATAAATGATTGCTTAAACTGGAAGATAATTGCAATTCAGAATGGAGATGAGGAATGATGATTTCTTTAAGTCGTGTCTGTGCCCTAAGGATATTTCCGATGCTAAGTTACAAATAGGTTCTAAAAAAGTAAAGGCACGGCCGGAGGCCTTTCAGAGACGGGGGCAATATTGGCAGCCTTCCACATTTTTTGCTTGCAAAAAATGGGTATTCCAATATTGCTTCCGTCTTTTCAACCTTGACTTTTCCAGAACCTATTTGTGGGCACTGCATCGTAAATAATCCCTTCGAGCCCAGACGCGACTCAACTAAAGGGAAAAAATTAAGTTTCACCCTCAAATTTCAAAAACCTTATGAGATTTTTCATCACACACCGCGAACGATTCAGAGGCATTGCAATCGCAAGCTTCCTTTCTCTAAACTTCTTTATGATTGCTGCCTGTTATACCGGCGAAGATGGAGCGTGGGCAGCGACATTCCTAATTGCAGGCATCGCCATCGTATGCAGTCTCATTTGCCAATTCACACAAGGCATGGAAGTAGAAGAGTCCGACGAAAAACTTAACCAACTTAATAGATCCTACTACAATGAACTATAAAAGAAAACTGACTTTTGCCCAACTTATCAAGTTAATGCATGATGTGACTTCAAAGTACGGAAGGCTTTCTCAAAGAGATACTATCCTCGATATAGCGGATCTATCGGAATCCTTCGAAATCGCTATTCAAAGCACTACTTTTTTAGAACGTTTCTGGGGTATCAGACATACGGGAACTGTAATGTGCCGCAACTGTGATTTTGGAGACTGGGAAAGCCAAATAGAAGAACGATTCCGTATAATGTGGAGCGAGAATTCAGGTTGGACTTTTGAAGAACTATAACATCTATAATAATATCAAGACATCGAGTCACCCGACTCGGTGTCTATTTTACTTCGAGTATCAAAAAACGGCGTCAGAATGATAATTGCGGAAAGACCAGCAACATTTCACAGTGCTAAGCACTGTGAAATGATACTTTGTCTTTAAAGGCTTCAGTTAGACAATTGCGGACAGTTTGAGGATTAAGCGTCCCGAAACAGACGGAAATATTTATGGCAAGAATTACTCCGACTATGCTTCGCACTCCGAGTAATTCTTACCATTAGTCGGAAAGATAATTACGGTAAACAAGTACAAAGAGATTGTGACGGATTGCCGAAAGGAGAGCGACAAGTCGCTTCCTTAACGACAATCCGTCACAAACTCTGATAATCAAAGCTTCGAATACTCATAGATTATCACTGTTGCTAATTACAATGTGAAGATTGAAAATTTTCTTAAGTCACGTCTGGTCTCAAAGGGAATATTTCCGATGCTAAGTTACAAATAGGTTCCAAAAAAGTAAAGGCACGGCCGGAGGCCTTTCAGAGACGGAGGCAATATTGGCAGCCTTCCGCATTTTTTGCAAGCAAAAAATGGGTATTCCAAGATTGCTTCCGGCTCTTCAACCTTGACTTTTCCAAAACCTATTTGTGGGCACTGCATCGTAAATCATCCCTTTGAGCCCGGACGCGACTCAACTAAAGGGAAAAAATTAAGTTTCACCCTCAAATTTCATTACTTATGAAAAAGAACTTTTCTTTTTTCGCATTGGTTGCTACTCTCGCAACTATCATCGTCAC
>CAZGGB010000014.1:0-48485 GCA_964525115.1 uncultured Sangeribacter sp.
GTCTTAATCCTTGTTCTAATGGAATTTGAGGCGGCTTCCATCTTCAAACCCAGAGTGGGGAGCACAGAGTCTTAATCCTTGTTCTAATGGAATTTGAGGCGACTCATCATCGTAATCGTTATCTCATTCGTAAGCGGTCTTAATCCTTGTTCTAATGGAATTTGAGGCGACTCAAAGAAGAGGCAGACCAGAAGCTCATCACAGCCAGTCTTAATCCTTGTTCTAATGGAATTTGAGACGGCCGCCTGATTTTCAACGCTATAATGATTTCGGAGCATTCAGGAGCTAATTGGGAATGTCTATGTAGATCAGCAAATTGGCTTGTCTCTCCGAAAAACTTCGCAAATGTACTAAAATTTTTTATGGAAACCAAAGAATTTTGCATCTTTTTTTGATTTATCTCTCTTGATATCAGATAAATCTATTTTCGCAAATGATTTGATTAAATCTTAAAACCTGGACATTTGCGAAAAATCGCAATTCTACGGCTTTATAAATCGTTGAAAATCAAATACCCATTTTTACTGAAATCTACATTTTTTCGCAAATGATTTTAGAAAACTCCGGAAAACAGACATTTGCGAAAATTCTAATAGGCCAATAAAATGTCAATTTTTAATCATACAATTGATATTTAAAGGTTTAGGTATTTTGCCAAATTTCGCAAATGATTTTGATGATTCCCGACTCTTCTACTACCTTACAGCATTCTCTCTTAAAGCACTTTCACTATATCATGCTTAGGATTTTAGAGACGCTGATTTTGACACGGGAAAGGATATGGGAATTATGGGGAAGTGCTTGTTTTGACTTGGAACAGGCGTAAATTATGGGAGAATTGCTTGGTGCGTATTGATGTTTTTAGTAAATTTGCGAAGTTTCTTTGCGGACGCACGAGGTGTGCGTCCCTTAAATGTCAATAGGTATTTATGGCACGAAAAGTATTGATATCATTCCTCGGGACTAATGACTATTTTCCGGTCTATTATACGTGGGGCGTAAAAAAGAAAAAGACTACGCCACATCGGACAAAGTTTATTCAGGAAGCGCTGATTTCTCAAATCTGTAAGGATAAATGGAGTCAGAATGACTGCATCATGATATTTCGTACGCGTGAGTCTAATGAGGCTAATTGGCGAGACAGAGATGGCATTGCGGGTCTTAAGTCGGTGCTGGAAAATATTTCGGGTTTGAAATGCAAGATTAATCCAGAGCGAAATAACGATGCCGATGCCGACGGCTATATCATACCGGTCGGTTTCAGTGAGGCAGAGATGTGGGAAATTTTCAAGTGCGTTTTCGATAAACTGAATCCGGAAGATGAGATATATTTCGACGTCACCCATGCTTTCCGCACTATCCCGATGTTTGCTACCGTGCTTTTCAACTATGCGAGATTTCTAAAGCATACCAATGTGAAGGGTGTCTATTACGGAGCATTCGAGACATTGGGTCCTCTCTACAAGATAAAGGGCCTTCCTGAGGAAGATCAGGAAAAACTCTCAGTGCCTATCGTAGACCTCACCAATATAGTGCGTCTTCAGGAAATAAATACGGCCGCATCCAATTTCCGCGATTTTGGCAATCTAAGTTCTCTTTCCGATATCCTTTATGAGACGGGCGTCAGTGATCTGGACGATGCGGTGGAAGACATTTCCGTGGCGCTTGACGATCTTGATTTCTTCATCCAGACATGCCGAATCGACGACATTCGGGAGGGGGAATATATGCGTACTATATCAGAGAGTATAAACAGATTTTGCGAAAGTCCATTCACAAACGATGCGCAACGTTCCCTGCTTCTTGAAATCTCACGTCAGCTTGAAAATGCCGGTTTTGAAGCTGACGAAACATTCCGAAATGTTGAGGCTGCCATCAACTGGGCTATTGAGCATCGCATGATCCAGCAAGCATACACAATGGCAAAGGAATACCTGATCTCAAGGGTATATGAAGTGATGAAGGAAGCTGGACTCGAGAATGTATTAGCGGCTGAACTTGATGTCACGGGAGAACTTTCACGGAATCCTCAAAACCGCAGCTATAAGATACGTGAGGCGATAGGGAGCATCTTGGGGGCGTATAAGACTATGACTGGAGGACGGTTGGGATTCAAGGGAGCCCGTTGGAGGAATTCCAATGCAGCCAACAAGATTTTGCAATCATGCTTGATGGTCTATGAGCTAACGTTGCCTTACAAGGAAATCACCGAAAGACGCAACCACCTGAACCATGCGGCATCTGACACCGAGAATACCGACAGCTATGACGAGTATCGGGAGGAATTTCTCAAGAATTGGAGTAAATGCTTAAAGGTATTTAATTAAACAACTTCATGGTGTTCAGTTTTTACCATCAAGCGCCTCTCCGAGGCTGCTTTTATGAAATTTCTGTTTACCCCCGACTTCAGTCTGGGGTTGAGGCATAATCGTGAGGTCTCCGACCTAATTTATGCTTCTGAAAATAGTACGTTTAACTTAACTCTCTAAATAACTTAGATAATAAAATTTTAGGATTATGAAAATTGATACAATTATTCGCAATACGATTGACGTGGGTATAATTATCGTGTTGATTTGCTTTGTTATAAATCACTATTATCCCGAAATAGAGACTTGGAAGGCATTTCAAGTTGTTGAGACAATTCTTGGTTATATCGCAAACCTCGCAATCGTGGCTGCTGTCTTCAAATACGCAACTTCTGAGACTATAAATATAAAAGGGATAGCAAAAGTTAGGCTTAATAGGAATTACAACAACATACAGGATCTTACAAACCTTATCAGTCGCCGTTTTTTCAATGGTAGAAATTTTGACAGAGCTCCTGTGCTGGATGCTTTCTACAAAGAAAGTCAAATTCAAGTGATAGAGGAGGATCCTGAATATAAGAAATATTCAGAAGATGCATCCAATATGTTAAAAATTAACATCCATGGAGAAGACTTCTTCGTCAAACGTAGTTCTGTAAGAAGTCTTGATGCTCTTATCGACGCTGTCAGATGGATACACTTCAATGGTGAAGTTATTGATAATGAAACTCGAAGTGCAATATACACAGAATGGTATAAGATCAATTGATTGATATGCTGATAAATCTTTCGAATCATCCTTTCGCTCAGTGGAGTGAAGAGCAGAAGAGAGGGGCAGCTCCCTACGGAGAATGCCGTGACATTCCGTTTCCTCAGATTCCGGCTGATTTTGATGCCGCGGAAGTGGAAAATCTTGCAGAAAAATATGCCGCCGAGATTATGGCTCTCGGCGGCGAAAAAACAGTTCACATAATGGGGGAACAGACATTCTGTTTCACCCTCATCGCAAGGCTACTTAAGGCAGGGATACCATGTATCGCTTCGTGCACGGAGCGGGATGTCACTATGCTTCCCGATGGATCGAAGCAGGTGCGGTTCCACTTTGCGAGATTTAGGAATTACGCCTTGTGATTATCTTCTTTGCAGGGATGGATGGTCAGCAGGATGAGGGTTGTAGGATCTGAGAGTGGAAGCTGGATAGGACGCATTGGGATGCATGGAATGGCTTCGGTTTCCCAGGCAGCCGATCGGTTTCTATCTACTTTTGCCATCAGAATGCGAATAGGATGTGTGGCATTCATAGCTTGGTTGCGGTAGGATGGTTGTCCGACAGCAAGAAGCTTTGCCATAACTTCATGTAAGTTTACTTTAGGAGCGTATGGATACTCATCACCCAACAGGAAATTGACCATATTGAAATCAGTCATCAATGAAAGGAAGCTCTTGAGATTAAAAGAACCGGGAAGCTGCAAAAAATGGAGAGAAAGTCTCCGGTTGCCCGGATGCTTCCTCTCCAATCCTAAATATGTGTGTGGAATTATAGGATTATGGGATCATGACTTTAACAGTGGTTGACGGAGTTTTGACAATGTATATTCCAGCAGGGAGCGATTTCATTCTTGTGGACATACCGTCAAGTGTATATACAATGCTTCCTTTGGGTGCAATGATGTCATTTCCATCCACTTTTACTGTATCTTCTTGCTTCACCGAGCCAACAGAAGATGAGATATCAGTCTTTACATACAAGTCATCAATCATAAGGCAAGTGTTGGCTCTTGGCTTTCCAATATACTGCAGTGCCACATGCACTTTCTTGCCATCATAGTCTGAGAGGTCAATTGATATCTTCTCCCAATCTTCTACAGCTGCAAGACGCTCTTCATCTCCAAGCACAGTGAAACTTTCAGGATCATCATCAGTCTCGGATATCAATATACGGTACGGCTCAAGCTCGGAGAAGCTTCCCTCAAGCATGCGTGTCTTTACATATAGCTCAAATTCCGAATTATCACCAAGTTGCAGTTTCGGTGAAATGATCCATACATCGGAAGCTTCAATCCCCTCTGCCCCTTCTGCCCACGGGTCGATATGGAATGCGACTCCAAAGCGTTCACCACTGTGAGGATAGAAGCCTTGTAGAGGCACCTCTTCCATTGAAGGGATCGTCATTTTAATATTGAAAGCGATAAATCCTACCGGCTCTCCACGATATGGATGTTGGTAACGCCAGAACAAATCTGTTCCAACCCCGTTGCGGTCGATTGTCGTCCATCGTGGATTCCACGGATCCCCTGCTGCATCAAAGTCGAAGCAATTCTCAAAATCCATTAGATATGGATTTGCCTCAGCATGAGAATTGATAGAAAAATCGATAGCGTCATTATCAATATTTTCATCACCTGCTAATATTGCAGTTGCTGTCAGATTGTGAAGTCCAGGATTTGAGAGGTCTACTCCTTCAAATACCACTTCAGCTTCATCATAACTTATTAGGGCAACCTCTTGCTCTCCAACTTTCACGCCATCAAGACTCAACTCTACTTTGAAATCAGCCGGCTCATAACCTGAGTTACGGGCTATCGCCTTTATTGTCATGCCATCTGAGTAAAGACCTTCTGCATATTCAGGAGAAGTGAATGCAGTTACTGATGCATCCTTAACGTAGACCTTTGCATCAGCGTCGAAATTCGCTCTGATACAAACAGGATAAGCCGGGACTGGCACGAGCATATCGTCTTCATGCATATAGCATGTCGCCACATTGTCGATGTCATGGGCTATGCCCATATTATAATTTGAAAGCTGAGACACCTCGAAGAAATAGTTGCCTGGCTCAAGACGCATGTCCTGAAAATCAACTTCTATCAGACCTCCGATGCCGCGAGTGCGTTTTTCAGTCCAAAGGCGACGCTCGATAGTGCCGTCAGCCTTAAGCTTATATATGCTGAATGCTATATCACTCGTGACATTTGGGATATCTTCATCTTCTGCCAAAGCCAAACCTACTGTCATACTTGTAGCATCAGCTGTCTGAGGAAGACTGTAGACATAGCCGACACTTAATGGCATGCCATTGTTGCCTGTACCATAAGTCAGATCTGTAAGGTTTTCATGAGCGAAGGTAGATTCTGTCACATTTATCATCGGCAATTTCTTGATATTGTCCGTCTCAAATGCGTCTTTCTGATTTCCATTGATGCTGAAAGAGAGCTCAAATTTGTCGCCCGGGATCTTATCCGGAATGGTCACGTTCATTTCAAGCACTCCGCTTTCTCCGGATGCAAGTTCGATTTCATTCACTGATTCACTGGTAAACTCTCCGTCGAGCATGGCGATTGCCTTGATACCAGTCATCTTCTGTGAGCCGCGGTTAAGCACATTCACTTTATAATTATGACTGCCTACAACTGCCTTAGCCGGAGTGTATGGAGCCAAATAGCCATCCACCGATGTTAGGCAAATATCATATGGATTGACCTCGGTGATTTCAACTTGGTTAAGACGCAGTCGATTGCGTGAATCGCTGGGAGCCTCATCAGCGATTATGAAGCTGTAATTTCCAGATGCTTCAATAGGTACTGTGAATTCAACTTCTTTTGCCTCGCTATAGACCTCGTTGTCATAAAACACTTTTTCATATGTTGCTGGATCATCGGATGCAAGGCCCATATATATTGCGAGCACTCCATAATCCCATCCTGGCGACATATATGAGAGCTTGAAACGCACTGGATTTGAGAAGTGGATACCTCTTGAAAGAAGTCCATTTTCCTTTCCGGGAAATACAGACGAGAATACCTCAAACATCGGCTCAAATTCCCATGCGCCTTGTGTCATCTCCTGCCAATTATCAGTGTTGATGCCTTGTATAAAATTGGTGGTGACGGGAAATTCTGTCAGTGGTTCAAAGCATTCCACAGTGACATTCTCACAAATATTAGTCTCTCCGCCATCTGAGAGGGAGATCTGGATATTATATTTACCGATATTTGAAAGATCATAAGTGTCATCCATATAGACGTCAACTGTCTCATCAGGCATAATAGGAGAGTTAAATTCGGTGACTGTCTTTTCTTCGTTGACCACAACTGTCATTGAATATGATGCCATAGCTCCGGTGCCTTTATTTGTCAATCTCATGCCTAATCGGGATTTGGCTGAGAGATCACAATTAGAATATGGCACAAGAAGACGCTCCATCTTCATGAACGGCGAACCGATAAATTCACCGGCATCAATGGTGACATCACCAATATAAAAGCTATAAGAGGTGGTTGGTGATACACCTCGGAAAGCAACATAATAGATACCATTCTCAGGCGCGTCAAAATTAATGGCTTTATCGCTCCATTCGCTTGATGTCAGAGTGTATTTTGCTACACAATCCATTTTAGAGGTGTCAAGCGAACGCCCTATGTAGACTTCCAGAAATTCTGGACGCTCTTCATTAGCAGATGCGGCTGAGAAAATAACATGTGCTTTCCCGGCGCTTAAGCTGATAGGCTGGCTGATCATCCAGTCGTTGCCATCTTCCATATAGCCACTCTGGCAGTAGGCTACACCCATATTACCATCTTTATTCATCTTCCACGCTGAATAATTCCATCCTGCTTCCTGAGAGTTGTTGATAATAAACCATTCTTCCGGGAAAGCCTCCTCACTGATTTCAGAGAAATCGATATGGTAGGGAGGATCGAGGGGAGTAAGATTACGTGTCTTTGCCTCCATAGTATTGTTGGATGCAATCATGTCTCCAGCTGCGTTTATTGAGACTGAGATGATATAAGTGCCTTTATCGGATAGGTCAGCAGTAGTCTTGAATATATATTCTGCAGTTTCTCCTGCACTGAGTGTTCCATCAAAAGTCTCAGTGATAGGCTCTCCTCCGTTTATAGTATATGAGAGAGTGAAATCTGACATGTTTTCAGAGCCGTTGTTGAATATTGTCATGCCGATGTTCTCGCTGGAAGTCAGATCGATTGAAGCTGACGGCACAGATACAGCTGTTACGGATAGGTCAGTCGCTACGTGCAAGGTGGCATAATATCCCCAACCACTATCTCCAGTCTCTTCTGTGACAGTCATACGGTAGGATTTCCCTTCGAGCAATGTGAAATCATCTACTCTACTCATTTCTCCAGTGGCAAATAAAAGCCCATCGATATCCGGCTGAATCACCATCCAGTCGTAGGTTCCGGCAGGGACATAGGCACTCGCTATGCCATCGACTACTTTATAGTCGGTCGGATACTTTGCTTCTGCTCCTTCAGGAACAAAGTAATCGAAACCTGAATAATCTCCGAAATACATCCAAGACCCACTGAAAAACACCTGGTCGTAGGTGGAATGACTGGAATCCAGAATCCATTGGAATCCGATTGAGCCGAAACCGGAGACGTCGTTAGACTCAAGAACGACCTCTGCCATTCCTTTAGGTATTTCGGCGTAGGAGGCAGACATTGAAAGCAATGCTACCAAAGAGAATGTAAGAATTTTTCTCATACGCTTTGTAAATTGAATTATTTGTGCAAAAGTAACTATCATATATTAATAAGGCAAAATGTAGATATAGACAAATTATGTACAAAACGCATAAAATGCTCATTTTACTATACATTCTTCGTGTTTTTAGAATTTTTTATCTAACTTTGTCGCATGTTTAGATATTGGATTTGCATATTTACATTTATTATTTCATGTATGCCTTTAGGTATAGCTGGAGAGCCAATGGTATATTGGAGCGGTATTGACAGTGACACTGACGCCTACGACATCATGATGGAGCGAGCCGCTTTCCTTGATGTGCCAAGGCGTGACCTCCTCAATGTGGTGAAAGGATTCTCAAATTCGGCTTTCACTTCTCGCAATAACCAGACCACAGCTCGAAAGTGTTTCTGGAAGGCATGGGTGCTGTATAAGGAAAATCCTGACTCAGCAGCTGCCTTAAGCCGAAGGGCATTGCAACTTTGTGATTCTTCTGCTTATCCCTATGACCATTTACGCTTTTCTCTCCTGCAGGCAGATATCTACCGTCTTCATGGTAGGTTGGCTGAAGCATATGCTACTTATCGCGATAAGCTTGTCCTGTTGCGAAAATTTGGCGATCGTATGTGGGAAGGAAAGGTCTACATTACTATAGGGGCTCTGATGCAGGAACTTGAGGAATACCATGAGGCTATGCGTAATTATGAAGAAGGACAGCAACTTTTTAAAGAGATCGGAAGCGAAGCTTGCTCCACAAAAAATCGTATTAACATAGCAAATATCCATTATCTTCTCGGTGATAAGCAAGCGGCGTTGGAATGTCTTGATGGACTTGAAGAAAACTCCTTTGTGGTGGCTGATTCGATATATCTTGCTAATGTTCTGGTGTCTCGATTCCGCATTTCGGATTGCTCCGATTCTCTCGCCGTAGTCAGAGCATACGACATAAGCCGACATCTTTCCAACGACCATCTTTCTGTGCTTACGATGATGTCAATGGGAATGCTTCGCTATCTTCAGCATAATTATCAGGAGAGCAAACAATTCCTTTCAAATGCATTTGAAATTGCAAGGAGACTTGAAGATTTCTCCAGCCAGCGTGATATTCTTGAAAGACTTGAGGATTGCAGCCACTCATTAGGACAACTGGAAGAAGCAGAAATGTTTCACACACGTTGGAAAGCACTCAACGATTCGCTATTCCATCATGAACGCAATGATCGCATACGCCGTGCGGAGCATCTTGCTACAATCAATCGATATGAGCGTAGGATTGCTGAGGAGAGTCAAGTTGCCCGTTGGAGATTTACGCTGGCTGTGTCTATTGGTGGATTCTTGCTTATCATATTGGCATTGTCTTTAAGACTAATGTGGATGTGGCGTAAGCGTACCGAATCTGAAAGGCGACTGAAAGAGGAAGAAAACGAACGTCTGACCCTACTTAATCGCCAATACAGCCTTGAGATTGAGGCTAAGGAAAAGGAACTGGCATCGACTACCTTGCTGATGGCACAGAAAAATATGCAGCTAAAAGACCTTTCTCGGCAGATTGAACGTATGGAGGAAGATGGAATGGCAAGTGTACATACAGACCCATTGAAGCAGACCATAACGAGCCAGTTAAATGCAGATGATGACTGGAGATTTTTCAAATTGCGATTTGATAAGGTGCATCCATGTTTTTTTGAGATGATGAAAGAACGCTATCCATCTTTATCAAAGACGGATCTTAGACTATGTGCCTATATACGGGTGGGTATGACAGCAAAGGAAATAGCTCAGGTGTTATCGGTAAAACCAGACACAGTAAATACTTCGCGTTATCGAATACGCAAAAAGATGCATCTTGCTCCCGAGGCTTCCCTTGAAGATACTATTGAATCAATTGGATGATTTAACACCGAATTTAAAAGAGTTATTCTGCTTACTAAAATAATAAATATGTTTAAAAAATATATATGCGTTGGATCCTTGCGAGATTAGGCTTAAGTAGGCTGAGTGAATCTCGATCAATATCGAGACGGAAGACTGAAGATACATAGGAGAAAATGGGGGTAAATGTCGGAAGTATGAAAACTTTTTATTAACTTTGCAAGTTGAAAGGGCGGGGCTTTTAAGTCGCTGCCGTTCGAGTTAATGGAAATGAAATAACCCTTGTTAAGATGAATAAGCAGCAGAAAGTGATACTTTATACGGCTATCGGCGTTGCGGTGGCTCTTGTGGCACTCGTCGGAGTGCTGATCTACAGTAATAATAGCCGAACTGTCAGCCTTAATGAGGCGGAGGCGCGGGCGGATTCGCTGGCGCTTGCCAACGATAGGCTTGTGCTTACGAATGAGTTCAATGAGCTGAATGCAAGCTTCAATATGTATGAGGATCAGCAGATGTATCTGAAGAATGATTCGCTGGTGCAGCAATACAATCAGGCGCGTATGAAGGTGGAGGGCCTTCTTCAGGAGCTTAATCAGGAGAAGAAGAGCAATGCTGCCAATCGTGCGCGTATAAAGGAACTGGAGAATGAAATCGCTACTCTGAGGGGTATTCTTAAGCATTATCTTGAGGAGATCGACCGCCTGTCGAAGGAGAATGAGAGCCTGAAGAAGGATCTGCAGGAGGTTCGCTCTCGCAATGAGCAGCTTACTTCGGCTGTGACGGTGGCTACCAAGAACAATGAGGAGCTGACACAGACTGTGAAGCAAGCTAAGAAGCTAAACATTACAGGGCTGTATCTGTCGGCATTGAATAAGAAGGGTAAGACAGAGAAGAAGATCAATAAGGCTCAGCAGTTGGCTGTAGGATTCACAGTGAGTCCTAATACTACGGCTGCTCCCGGTATGAAGGATTTCTTTGTGAGGATTGTAACTCCGGAGGGAGGCCTTTTGGGAGGCAATGTGACGTTCCCGATGGATGGTGCGAATGTGCCGGCTACTACTCATCGTCAGGTGGAATATGCCAATGATGAGATTTCAGTGACCATATATTGGGATGTGAATACTACGCTGACGGCAGGCGACTATACGGTGGAAGTATTCTGCGATGGGTATAGATTGGCTTCTCGGCATTTCCAGATGGGGAAGTGAGTCTTCAGTCTTCACTTCAGTCTTAAGCAACCAAGCTGCGGAGAAAAATAAAAAAAGGCGTCGGTGGGAAAACCTTCGGCGCCTTTGGTGTGTTTTATAGATGAAACCTTGATAATGATTGATACTATAGAAAACGCAATTTTAATTTAATAACTATTAAAAACACAAAGAAAATGGCACATGAAGTTAGACATGATGATGCATTGCATCTCGCATTTGATATTGCAAAATTAGCACTTAAAGTTGCTACCGTAGCAGCCGCATTCTGCGCTGTAAAGGAGATACATAATGTGCACCGCGCAATCGAGAGACACCGCGAGGAAAAGAAATGATTATTGAAATATGACCCAAAGTTTGGCAAGGATGCTCTGAATTGAGCATCCTTTGTTTATATGGTCATGTCTACGTCTGACTTGGAGTCGCATTCGGAGAATGCTCCAGATCTATTTAAGTGAGATGCCTCTTGCCATATTGAGAAGGGAAATGAAAAGCCGCCGATCTTTGATGGTCGGCGGCTTTTCAGTGTCAGGCGCACTGGTAAGTGCGTATCTTTATTTCATATCGAGGTATTTGATCTCGTCTTTATCGTTGTAGTTGAGGTTTTCGCCTCCCATACCCCAGATGAACATATAGTTTGAGGTGCCGGCAGCAGCGTGGATGCTCCATTCCGGGCTCATGATTGCTTGCTCGTTGTGGAGCCATACTACGCGGCTTTCCTGAGGCTCTCCCATGAGATGGCAGATGGCGTTGCCTTCGGGCACATTGAAGTAGAAGTAAGCTTCAACACGGCGGTCGTGGGTGTGGGCAGGCATAGTGTTCCAAACGCTACCGGGCATCAGTTCTGTAAGACCCATTTGAAGCTGACAGGGACCTTCCTGGAGCACATTGTTGGTGATGAGCTGATTGATGATTCGGTCGTTGCTCTCCTCAAGCGATCCCAGGTGGAGACGATTGGCAGGGATTGTGCCCTTGCGTCCATCAATGGTGATGAGCTGAGTCTTATATTGCTTGTAGGCAGGGGTAGAGTTAAGATAGAAGCGAGCTGGAGTTGAATTGTCTTTGCTGCGGAAAGTCACGTTCTTGTTGCCACAACCTACGTAGAGAGCATCTTTGAAGTGAAGCTCATAGTCTTTGCCATCGACGTTGACAATGCCGTCGCCACCGACGTTGATCACGCCGAGCTCACGACGCTCGAGGAAGTATTCAGCCTTGAGAGGGTCAATAGTCTCAAGAGTAATCGTCTTTCCTACTGGCACAACGCCGCCGAAAATCACACGGTCGTACATAGAGTAAGTAAGGTTGATCTTGTTTTCTTCCATCACCTTTTCCATGCAGAAGCGATCGCGAAGCTGGTTGGTGTCGTATTCCTTTACATCGTCAGGATGGCAGGCGCGCTGGATCTTATATTCGGTCTGTGCCGACATTGAGAATGCTGCGGCGATAGCAGCGAGAGAGAAAATAAGCTTTTTCATTTATTGTTTAATTGTTTAGTTTATTAGATGTTTTCTTGGAGGTCGTCGGAATTTTTGGCGATCATCTCTTTCTGATTGCGGGCGATGTGAACGCGGTTCCACCACATCATGGCGCATGCGATGATGACGAGGATGCCGGCACCGATCCATTTAAGGTTGACACATCCTTGATAGAGTGCCCAGCAAAGGGGCGAGGATGCGAAGTCGAGCGCTCCCCCTTCGAAGCCTTGAGGTATTGCCACTGCGGCATCTCCTGTAGCTACAAATACGTCGTGGGCTGCAAGTGTGAATGCAGGAGCAATATTTGTCACCATATATAGGCCGGCGGTGATGATGATCACGCCAATGATGAAAGTCTTAAGCACGTTGCCCTTTGTGAAAGGAAGCACGAGTGGGAAGAGATAGAACATTCCGGCGAGTGAGGCGAGGGGAAGGAACTGATTGCCGGGAAGGATAACTGCCAAAAGCAGGGTGACGGGGATAAGGAGAAGCGACACCACGAGAGTAGTGGGATGTCCGATGACGAGAGCCGGCGACATGCCGATGCTGAGACCGTCGGCACCCTTAAACTTGCGGGCGATAAGGCTACGGGTTGCGTCGGATATCGGTTTCAGACCTTCGATAAAGAGAACGGTCACACGCGGGATAAGTTCCATAACGGCTCCCATCTTTATACCGAGCGAAAGAATCTTCGGAATATTATCTACTATTTCGCTCCAAGAAGTGCAAGTGAGGCAGCCGATGCCGACACCTACTACCACACCGAGGAAGAGAGGCTCTCCGAGGATGCCGAATTTTTTCTTCATTCCCTCGGCATCAATCTCTATTTTATTGAGTCCCGGAATCTTGTCAAGACCCTTATTGATGATCCAAGCGAATGGTGCAAAACCTGCGCAGAATGGTTGAGGAATAGAAATTCCTTCCATGTCCTTATAGAAATTCTGGAATTTATAGGCAGTCATATCGGCAAGCACAAGAGTGACAATGTAGCAGATGATTGCCCCAAAGAAGCCCCATGCGAGTGATTCGGTAGCAAAGTAGATTACGGCACCGATGAAGGCGAAATGCCAGTAGTTCCAAAGGTCAATATTGACAGTTCGAGTGGTCTTGGTCAGGAGCATCAGTAGGTTTACTCCAAGGCAGACCGGGATAATGAATGCTCCGACGGCGGTGTTGTAAGCCACAGAAGCGGCAGCGGGCCAACCCATATCGAAGACTTTGAGCTGCAGTCCATATATTTCCACTACTGATTGAAGTGCCGGACCGAGAGCGGAAGTAAGAAGAGCAGTGACGATGGATAAGCCGATGAAACCGACTCCCACCTTAAGGCCGCTTTTAAGGGCATCGCCCAGCTTTATGCCGATGCAGACACCGAGAATGGTGAAGATGACAGGCATCATCACAGCGGCACCGAGGCCGATGATATATGCGAATACCTGTTCCATTAGATTGAATAGTTTAACATGATTATATTATAGTTAGTTCTTCGGAAATGGAATTAAAGGCTTTAATGCCATTAAAGCCTTTAATGCGCTTTGACTTGCAAAGATAATAAAAATTTTTTGGATATTGGGCTTTTTATTTAGAAAAAGCGATTTTGCATCAGACTGCAAACCTGGCAGGGGTAGGATTGATGCGAAGGGACGCAGGTCAGGTGCGTTTATGTTTCCATCGGCGATGGGTCCAGAGCCAAAGAGGGGGCTCACGTTTTATGGAGGTCTCAAGCATTGAGAAATAACGTTCAGTCAAGGCGTTGACGGGTTCTTGAGCGGCATCTGGAGAGATTTTGATAAATTTGCCTATGTATTGATTGCGTTGAGGACGGCGCATATCAAGATAATAAGCGGCAGAATGTATCTTGCGGCTTATCTTCTCGGCTCCTGTGAAGACGGGAGTGTCGTGGTGGAGGAAAGGTATCCAATGGTGGATTGCCCTCCATGATGGTGTCTGGTCGGCAATATAGCCGGTGATGGTAGGAATTCCTTTTGCCGACATTTCCATCAAAGTTTTTGCAGAAGTGGCCATCGGGAGATTCGTGGCCCCAAAGCGCACACGTATAGATCCGAACACTTCATCTGCAGCGACATTTGAGAGGGGATGATAGATCTGGCATGGAATCACGCCGGTGGAAAGGTCGAGCCAAAGAGGCATGCTGGAAACCCATTCCCAATTGCAGAAATGCCCGAGGAAAATGCTCACGTTGTGTCCCTGCCTAAGGTCATCGTTGACTTCCTCTATGTTTTCGAATTTCATTCGGCGCATCATCTCGTCGGCATTCATAGTGCTGAGTTTGAGAGTCTCTATGAAATAGTCGGCAAGAAAATGATAGAAATCTTTTTCGGTCTTTTCTATCTCTTTGTCGGTCATCTCTGGGAAAGAAGTCCTGATGTTGTCGCGGCATATCCTGATTCGATATTTTACAACTTTATGTGCGAGCCAAGCGATACCGGAAGATACACCTCTGAGTATAGGCCATGGCAACGCGCCCAGCCCCCGGAATGTGCCGGAAAGCAGGGCGCGGTTTATGGCGATGATGGTCTTATTTTTAGTATGTTTTCCCATCAAATAGACAATCTGCGGAGCGTGTTAAGTTTTTCGCGGTTGACGGTCTTTTCGTTCTTTATAGCCTTAATGAATGGCACGTAGACGATCTCGTCATTGCGGATGCCTATCATAACGTTGCGTTGGTCGTCAAGAAGAGCATCGACAGCAGCGGCTCCCATGCGGGAAGCAAGAATACGGTCAAGAGCTGTCGGGCTTCCGCCGCGTTGTAAATGGCCAAGGATGGAAACGCGAACGTCATAATTGGGATATTCATCTTTCACGCGCTGTGCAAGCCCCATAGCTCCTCCTGTGACCGGAGATTCTGCCACGAGCACAATAGAAGAGTTCTTTGACTTACGGAATCCATTCTGGATGAGCTCGGCAAGCTGGTCGACATCTGTGGAAATTTCTGGAATGATAGCAGCCTCGGCTCCTGATGCAATCGCGCTGTTGAGTGCGAGGAAGCCTGCATTGCGTCCCATCACTTCAATGAAGAATAGGCGTTCGTGGCTTGTAGCAGTATCACGGATTTTGTCGACACACTCCATGATAGTATTGAGGGCAGTGTCGTAACCAATTGTCCAGTCTGTACCATACAAGTCATTGTCTATAGTCCCCGGGAGGCCTACAATCGGGAACTGGAACTCATTGGCGAAGATACGTGCGCCTGTCAGCGAACCATCACCGCCGATGACGCACAGACTGTCGATGCCATGACGCTTCAGAACGTCGTAGGCACACTGGCGACCTTCGGGAGTCTCAAACTCCTTGCATCGAGCGGTCTTGAGGATTGTGCCACCTCGTTGGATAATATTTGACACATTTTGAGTCGAAAATTCCTCTATTTCGTCGGAAATTAGGCCTTTATAACCACGATAGATGCCGAATACTTTAAACCCGGAAGTGATTCCAGCGCGTGTGACAGCGCGTATAGCCGCGTTCATACCGGGGGCATCGCCGCCGGAGGTAAGGATACCGATGCTTTTAATATTGCTCATAATTTAATCAATTCATAATGCATAATTCATAATGCATAATTATTAGTTATAAGTTGTTGGTTATAAGTTATAAGAAGGGGTGTGGCGTATCAGTGGGCTTCGAGCCAATTGGCTCCTATGCCAGCAGAGGCCGTCAGCGGGACTTCTCCATTCCAAGCGGCTTGCATCCGGCGCTCCACGATTTCTTGGAGAGTGCCTTCCTCCCCAGGGACAACGTCGAAGTTAAGTTCATCGTGAACCTGCATGATCATTTTTGACTTAAGATTCTTTTCTTGCATCTCTTGCCAAATACCCACCATGGCGAGCTTCATAACGTCGGCAGCCGTGCCTTGCACCGGGGCATTTATGGCATTGCGCTCTGCGTAGCCTCTTACTACGGGGTTCTTGCTGTTGATGTCGGGCAATCTTCGTTTGCGGCCCATGCTTGTGATGGCATAACCGTGTTCGCGTGCTTCTTCCACACTGTCGCTCATATATTTGTGAATGGCGGGGAATGTGGCGAAATATCCGTCGATAAGCTCCTTCGCCTCCTGACGGGGAATCTGTAGGCGAGAGGCGAGTCCGAATGCTGTGATCCCATAAAGAATTCCGAAGTTGGCAGTCTTAGCCTTACGACGCTCATCTGCAGTCACGTCTTCGAGTGGCACATGGTTGATCTTTGCGGCAGTGATAGCATGGATGTCATCACCCTTCCGGAAAGCCTCTATCATTGTCTCATCTTTAGCAAAGTCAGCCACGAGTCGGAGTTCAATCTGACTGTAGTCGGCAGAAAGGAAGATATGGCCGGGGTCAGGGATGAAAGCCCGGCGTATGTCACGACCCATCTCGTCGCGGACCGGAATATTCTGAAGGTTGGGCGATGATGAGGAAAGTCTGCCGGTAGAGGTGACTGTCTGGTTGTAGTTGGTATGTATCTTTCCGGTAGCCTTGTTGATTACGCTTGGAAGCGCATTAAGATAGGTGGAGAGAAGTTTCTTTATCTGCCGATATTCGAGTATCTTTCCTATGATCGGGCTCTTCCATGCAATTTTCTCAAGTATTTCTTCAGAAGTGGAGTATTGTCCGGTCTTGGTCTTCTTAGCCTTGGGGTCGAGTTGCATTTTGCCGAAAAGAATCTCGCCTACCTGTGCCGGACTTCCTACATTAAATTGCTCGCCGGCAATGGCATATATTTCGTCGCAGAGTTGATTTGCCCGTTCCTCCATGCCATTGGCAGCAGCTGTAAGGGCATTTGTATCGATGCGCACTCCTGCATACTCCATATCGGCAAGCACCGGGACGAGAGGGAGCTCAATGTCGGTCATTAGAGAAGTCATTTTCTCAGCTTCAAGGGCAGGCACGAAGATATCTTTCAGTTTCAGGACAAGAGCAGCGAGTTCTCCTGAATTTGACTTGGGATTGAGCGTATATCCAAGATACTTTTCAGCGAGAAGCTCAGGAGTATGTCTCATTTCCGGCTCGAGAAGATAATGAGCGATCGCAACATCATAGAAATTTCGTATGCTCATAGGATTTGAGTCGCGATCTTGACGGTGGCGGCGCGCAACGACCATATCTCTTTTTGCAGCCGCTGATACTTTAAGTATTTCCTGATCGGCAAGAATCGTGATGATGGTATCGATAGCATCAGGGAGGGAAGAATCCACAATCCAAGATCTGCCGTCGGGAAGTGCTATTCCAGTGCTTTTCCATATCGCCTCCATATCATTTTCTCCTTCTGTTGCCATATGGATGCCTGCTACTTTCGCTTCCTTTACTGCTTTTGCCATTTCTTGCAGCATCGCAGCGTCGCTGATCTGGATGCACCCTTCACCGAGCGATCCTGGTGCCGGAGCTTCAGCCGGGATTATAACTTCTGATTCTTCCTCGTCAAAATCGAAAAGTGTAGGCTGGGCTGAGGATGCAGGGCTCTTTGCAGATTTGGTAGCTTGAGATTGGTTGCCGGATGGAGTGGCAGAAGAGTGTTCAGCCATAATTCGGCGACCAACGCGGTCGATAAGGCTCTTGAACTCAAGTTCCTTGAAAATAGCAAAGAGTCTATCTTTGTCGATTTCGCCGAGTGCAAGACTCTCGGGAGTGGCATCCACTGGCACATCGGTTCGGATAGTGGCAAGATCCTTTGAGAGCATGATCAGGGCTGCGTTTTCTTCAATTTTCTTCTTAAGGGCACCTTTTAGCTCAGAAGACCGGGCAATGACATTTTCAGCATTGCCGAAATCGGCAATGAGTTTCTGGGCAGTTTTTTCTCCGACACCGGGACACCCGGGGATATTATCTATTTTATCGCCCATTAGAGCAAGGAGATCAATAACTTGGCTTGTGCGTTCAATCCCGTAGCGCTCACATACCTCTTTTACTCCTCGCAGTTCAAAATCTTGTCCACGGTAGGCAGGCTTGTATTGAATTATATTTGAGCTCACAAGCTGTCCGAAGTCCTTGTCGGGGGTCATCATAAATGTTGTAAATCCCTCCTTGGAGGCCCGAGTAGCCATAGTTCCGATGACATCGTCGGCTTCATATCCCGGCGACTCGAGCACAGGAATGCCATAGCATTTGATTATTTCCTTTATAATAGGAATAGAGCGTTTTATGTCTTCCGGGGTATCGGGGCGTTCACCCTTATAAGAATCGAGCAATTCGGATCTGAAAGTAGGCCCTTTGGGGTCGAAGCATACGGCGATATGTGAAGGTCTCTCTTTGCGTAGTACCTCCTCAAGAGTATTGACAAATCCGAAAATTGCGGATGTGTTGAATCCGTCGCTTGTCATCCGTGGCATTTTAATCAAGGCGTAGTAAGCGCGGAATATAAGTGCGTATGCATCGAGCAAGAAAAGTCTCTTTTCTGACATAATTCAGTTGTTATGTAGAGTTGAAAATAGGTATAAGATGGCAAAGAAAGGGCAAAAAAGCACATCTTCACTATAAAAATAACAAATATCGGGGGTAGTAGTGCTGAAATTGTAAAAATATTTTGTAATTTTGTAGTGAAAAATGGTCGCAGATGATTGCGAGCCGATCTGATCAGAGAAATGTCGAAGACAACAATCGAAGAAATACGTAGTCAATTAGGTGAGGAGCTTGATGCAATGAATGACATCATCCACACCAGTCTATCCACGTCTGACCCGTTGATGGGCCGGGTGGTAGAGCAATATCTACGCACTAAAGGGAAACAGATACGTCCGCTATTGGTGCTATTGAGTGCCCGTCTATTCGGCGACATCAACGACTCTACATTGCATGCAGCCGCCGCCCTTGAAATGCTTCATAATGCTACACTTATTCACGATGATGTGGTGGATAATGCCGACTACCGCCGGCGCACCCCCACGCTAAATAAAGATTTTGACAATCGCATAGCTGTCTTGGTAGGTGATTACTTCGTCAGCACTGCCTTGCAGGAGGCAATCAAGACGAAAGATATGAAAGCAGTGGTGTCGGTAGCAGAACTTGGCAAGGAGCTTTCTCTTGGAGAAATTGATCAGATATCTAACGCACGCGATCGTTCGATTGATGAGTCGAGATATTTTGACGTTATAAGCAAAAAGACAGCTTCATTATTCATGAAATGTGTGAAAATGGGGGCAGAGACTACGGAAGCTACCGATTTGGAGATCGCTACTCTTGTGGAATATGCACGTCTGCTTGGGCTTTGTTTCCAGATAAAAGATGATATCTTTGACTATTATGAAGATAAAGAAGTAGGCAAGCCTACAGGTAATGACCTGCGAGAGAATAAGGTAAGCTTGCCGCTAATATATGCAATAAATTCGGATCATGAGGAAGAGGGGGCTATGATGCGAAGCCTTTTGCAGCGTGGTGATCTTTCGGATGAGGAGATAAGACTTCTAATTGAATTTGCAAAGGATAATGGCGGTATAGATTATGCTTACTCAGTAATGGAGAAGATGCGCGATGAAGGGGAGATGCTTCTTCATACGCTGCCAAAGAATGAGTGGCGTGATCGTTTTGCGGAGCTTTTTGAATTTACGATTAGAAGACATTGCTGAATAGTGACCAATGAAGAATATCAAAGAATAATATCAATATATAAATAAAATAGGGAGGCTGAGAGGCCTCCCATTTATTATCAGAATAAGCCGGCTATGGCAAGTGGGATGTAGAGAGTGTTGGAGAGGACACCAAGCACGAAGGATATGATAATCCAGATTTCAGCGTTTTGTGAGGCTCGACGTGATCCTTCGATATCTCCCTGATAGAATTTAGAACTAACTTTTGCGGAAAAAATAATTGCTACGATGCCCGGAATTGTGCAGCAGAGTATTGTCATAATCACTGACCATACAAGATATGTAGGGGGCATTTGCTCGGAGGGAATTGCCATGGATGTGTTGCCGCTCGGAATTGTCTGACTGATCGAGCCGGCAGGATTGGTAGGATTGGGGGCACTTGTCGGATTTGCAGGGCCGGTCGGATATACGTGACTGCTGAAGTTTTGTGGCACCGGGGGCACATTATTGGGAACACCGAGAGTCTCCGCCCAAGCATCGTCGACGCTCTTAGGAATTGCCGGAGGGGTGAGCAAAGCAACGGTCTTCATTACTGCTTCAGGAAAGATCATATATTCCACCTCATGGACTTTCGCTTCAAGCGACTCCGGAGTGTCGTCGGGGAGCACGTCGACTTCCTTCTGCACCACGATTGGCCCGGCATCAATCTCATTTGTGACAATATGCACTGTCGCACCGCTTTTTAAATCTCCAGCCTCAATCACAGCCTTATGCACATTTCCACCATGCATCCCTTTCCCTCCATATGCAGGAAGCAAAGAGGGGTGTATGTTGAGTATTCTGCCTTCATATGCCTTTACGATTTCTTCGTCGAGGAAGCAAAGGAATCCGGCGAGAGCAATGACCTTTATGTCGTGCTTTCGCAAGATGTCGATTATAGCCTGAGGATTTTCTTTCCAGACACTTCGGGGGAAGTAGATTGTCTCCACTCCGAGGTCTTTCATCTTTTCGATTACAGGAGCATTCTCACGGTCGGTAAGACATAGGGCAACGTGTATGCGGTTGCCTGAGTTAAAGGTTTTGGCAAGATTAACGGCATTGGAGCCGGTGCCGGAGGCGAATACTGCTATATTGGTCATATTCTTTTTAATGCATAATTCATAATGCATAATTCACAGTTGAATCTAGGCAGAATAATATCTGATGCAGAATGAAAAAGAGCACTTTTTTTGAGGGTTAAACATTATTTCAGATATGCATCATGCATTGTGCATCATGCATTGAGGTGTCAGGAGGAGAGAGCGTGAAGCCGTGCATATTGTCCGTCGAGTGCGAGGAGATCGGCATGAGAACCCGTTTCAATAATCTTTCCCTCTTTCATCACGCAGATCATGTCAGCGTTGACGATAGTAGAGAGCCTGTGGGCTATGACTATTGTGGTCCTGTCTGCCATAAGCCTGTCGAGAGCTTCTTGCACGAGTCGTTCGCTTTCGTTGTCAAGAGCCGAGGTTGCCTCATCAAGGATAAGTATATCGGGGTTTTTGAGGATTGAGCGTGCGATGCTGATGCGTTGGCGTTCTCCTCCGGAAAGTCGGCAACCACGGTCGCCGAGTAGAGTGTCGTAGCCATCAGGAGTTGCCATTATGAAATCATGGGCATTCGCGATCTTGGCAGCGCGCTCCACTTCCTCCATCGAGGCATTTTCATTTCCGAATGCGATATTATTGCGGAAAGTGTCGTTGAAGAGGATAGCTTCTTGGTTTACATTGCCCATGAGTCCGCGCAAATCAACTACTTTGACCTCTCTGACATCGTGACCTTTGACTTTAACAGAACCTTTGGTCACATCGTAGAATCGGGGAATCAAGTCGACGAGAGTGGATTTGCCGGAGCCTGATTGTCCTACGATTGCCACGGTGTGCCCTTTGGGAACACGGAGATTGATATTATCAAGCACCATCTTCTCTCCGTCGTCATATTTGAATGAAACATCCTTGAATTCAATAGCCGGAGTGTTTTGAGACACATCTTGAGGAATTATTTCCGGATTTACAGGGTCTTTGATAGGGTTTTCTGCATCGAGTATCTTATCAATTCGTGCCAGAGCAGCCATTCCTTTTGAGACAGCGTATCCGGTCTTTGACAAGTCTTTTGCAGGATTTATGATGCTGTAGAATATGGTCATATAAAATATGAATGAGGCAGCATCGATTGTAGAAGAGCCGGATAGAATGAGGGTTCCTCCAAACCAGAGCACCACGATGACAGCTATAGTGCCAAGAAACTCACTCATTGGGTGGGCAAGAGCTTGGCGTCGGAGCATGGCATTGGCTGATTTTACATAGCTTTGCGTCTCACTGCGAAACCGTGTGTCCATCTGCTTTTCAGCATTGAAAGCCTTAATGATGCGAAGCCCTCCGAGACTCTCCTCGATTGTAGAGAGGATCTGGCCTCCTATCTGCATGGTGCGGAGACCCTGAGCCTTAAGTTTTTTCCCGACAGTTCCCATTACCCATCCCATGACCGGAAGCAAAACGAACACAAATAGAGTAAGTCTCCAGCTCACGGCGATCATGGTGGCAAGATATATGATGATGAGTATAGGATAGCGGAAGAGAGCATAGAGTGAAGACATTACAGAAGCCTCCACTTCAGTCACATCCCCGCTCATTCGGGCCATTATATCCCCTTTTTTCTCTCCGTTGAAATAGCCAATGGGTAGAGATAGGATCTTGGCATACATGGTGTTGCGGATATCTCTTACAACGCCATTGCGCATCGGGATAGTGAAATACTCGCTTAAGTAGCCGGTCATGACTTTCACGAATGTCATGATGATGAAGATGGCTCCAAGATATGCGAGTGCTTGAGATTCACCTTTTGAGTTGATGATATAGCCTGTGAAATAGTAAAAATTGTTGGTGATGGTATCCATCAGATCCGGGGAATTCCACGGCTTGAAATGGTATTCTCCTCTCTGCAGACCAAATATCACCTGCAAGATGGGAATGATGAAAGCGAAGGAGAACACCGTCATCACGCCATTGAGCAGATTGAAGATGATGCTGAGAGTTAGAGTCCCTGTATAGGGGCGCGCAAATCTACGAAGAAAACGAATGAAGTCTTTCATACGGAAGTCATTATTTCTTAGCAGGAATCTTGAGCTCGGCTCCAGCGCGTATAGCATCACTCTTCAGGCCATTAGCTTTCTTAATAGCATCGACAGTGACACCATATTTTTGAGCTATACGACCAAGGTTCTCTCCACTCTTGATAGTGTGAACGGTCTGTCTTGATTTCTTTGTAGAGCTATTTTTTGCGGTATTTTTAGAGTTATTGGCGGTGTCTTTTTTCTTGGTGTTTTTAGCAGTAGAAGAAGTGGAATTTTTCTGCTGAGCTTGGGTCTGGCTGGAAGTCTTTGATTCAGATTCTTGAGCCTCCTTCTTCTCCTTGGCGGTTGTGGCAGCCAGCATATTGGCGGTAGCCTCTTCGCGCGCGGCAGCAGCTTTGTCGGGAGCTACACCATTGATGGTCAGCACTTGCCCAACTCTGACTGCATTGCGACGGAGATTGTTGGCACTTCTTATGTCGGCAGGTTGCACACCGTATTTGTTTGCGATTGAAGTCAGAGTCTCTCCGGCAGCCACCTTATGAGAAATAGTTGTAGTAGAAGCAGGAGTATCCGGAGTAGTGTCTTCCTTCTGCTCGTCTGTATCATCTGATGCAATGACTGTGTCAATCGCTTTGCCGGGTTGTACGGTAGATCTGCGACCATATTTATCAGCTTGATATGCGACGATCTGGTCATGGCTCATGATGAAGGCGTGAATTTGTTTTGAGGGGAGCACGAGCATGTAGGGATGCTCAGGAGTGCCGGGAATGATATCTTCCCTATATTGAGGATTTAGAATCCGGAGCTCATCTTTAGGAATTGCCAATACAGCTTCTATTTGGTCGAAATGAATTCTTTCAGCCACACCGATAGTGTCAGTGACAATTGGTTTTGTCGGAAGCACTGGACTGATATTATGCTTAGGATAATATGTCATCACGTAGTTAGCCGCGATAAACATGGGAACATATCCACGAGTTTCTTCCGGAAGATAAGAATAAATTTCCCAGAAGTCAGCCTTTGAAACGTCGCCGCCTGCGCGTCTGATTGCCTTGTTGACAGTGCTGGGTCCGCAGTTGTAGGCTGCAATAGCGAGAGTCCAGTCTCCATAGGTGTCATAAAGTTGCTTGAGCAGCTCAGCGGCAGCATTCGAAGATGTGTAGGGATCTCTTCTTTCGTCGACAAGGCTATTGCATTCAAGGCCAAGACCCTTTCCGGTAGCGAGCATCAGTTGCCAAAGTCCTGTAGCTCCATGTTTGCTGACGGCATTAGGATCAAGAGCCGACTCTATGACCGGAAGATACTTGAGTTCCTGAGGGAGCCCAAGTTGCTCAAGAGCCTGCTCGAAAATTGGCATATAATATAGACTAAGTCCAAGGATAGCTGCCACTTGGGGACGCCCGTTTTTTGTGTAACGATCGATATATTGCCTTACGATAGAGTTGAAAGGCATTTCGATGACGGTTGGCATTGCCATTAGTCGCTGTGTAATGACTTGATCGGATGTCTCGACATCTTTCTTGCTCGAATAGCTGTTGTCTGTGGCTGTGTAATTGCGCAAAAACCAACCTTCAAGGAGCTTTTGAGTATCCTGTTCGAAAGTCTCTGGAAAGACAACGGCATCGTCGGTAATTGATGTCTTCAGATCCATTATATTGGGGTTGGCGGCAAAACTCATTGCCACAGAAGAGGAAATTAAAGCTAATGTCAGAAGTATTGTCTTGCGCATAGTTCAATTGTCAAATTTAAGTTGTCAGTTGTCAGAGAAATCAGAGTGTTAATGCATTCTAAATTCTCAATTATTTAGAAGGTGAAAGCCCAGTTTAGCCCGATAGCATACTTTCGGGTGACCGGTTCGGTATAAAATCCCGGACTGATGTCCATTGAAAGATCGGGGCTTATATCGAAATGAGCCAGCTGAGCATCCACATAAGCGTCAATGATTGCAATCAGGTAGACACCTACCATACAGATGATGCAAAGGTCGCGGTTTCTGCGGTAGAAGTTTTTCCTGGTCTGTAATACGGATTTGAGCCAATTTTTGTCAAGGGAGTCCTCATCGGTGTTTGGGGGGAAGAAATTCATGTATGATTTCTTGTTAGGATCTCCACTCATGAGGTCCATGTATCCGTTAGAGTAGTCTTGGTACTGGGTGTTGTTCCAGCTCATTCCATATCCGAGACCCATAAATCCTGCGACAACGATTGGGAGTTTCCAATATCTTCGGTTGTAGATTTGTCCGAGCCCCGGGAAAAGGGCCGACATCCAGACAGCTCTTGTGGGATCGGGGTTGAAAATCTTTTTTCCGTCAAATCCGTAGGGATAGTCATCGGCTACCACAACAGTATGCCCATCTTCTTCAGTCATTTCCGTCTCGATAGGAGTCTTGACGAGTACTTTTGCGTCTACAATAGAGTCGTTGAGCAGAGGTAGCGCGTCAGGGTCCGGATCCTGTGCATAAGCATTGCAGAAAAAGCACAATGCAGTCAACAGCGAGAGGACAGGCAGGAGTATGTGGCTTACGGATATATTCATTTCTTGATATTCTCAAAAGCTCCGACAAGCTGCATCAATTGCTCGTCGTTGTCGAATTTTAGGGTAATGCTCCCCTTTCCCTCAGCGTTGCGAGAGAATTTTACCGGTGTTGGGAAATATTGCTGGAGGTCGCGCACGAAGAAATCGTAGTCATGGCTTTGAGAAGCTGAGCTTCTTTTCGGAGCCATGTCGAGATCTCCTTCGGCAGCCTTGCGAGCCAGTTGCTCCACCATCCTCACACTTAGGCCATCCTTGAGAATCTGCTTGAATATCTTAAGCTGGAGCTTTGCATCGTCGATAGAAAGAAGGGCGCGAGCATGGCCCATATCAAGACGTCGGTCGCGCAATGCTATTTGAATTTCAGCAGGGAGCTTGAGTAAGCGAAGATGATTGGTGATAACAGAGCGTGATTTGCCTACACGTTCGCTAAGCCGCTCTTGAGTAAGGTCGTAGGTGTCAAGAAGCTTTTTGAAAGCGAGGGCAACTTCGATAGCGTTGAGGTCTTCGCGTTGTATATTCTCGATGAGAGCCATTTCAGTGACTTCCGAATCGGAAGCAGTGCGCACATATGCGGGGACTGTGAGGAGTCCGGCACGTTGTGCAGCTCTCCATCGGCGTTCGCCGGCGATGATCTGGTATTTGCCATCAGCGGCGTCGCGTAGGGAGAGAGGTTGTATTATGCCGAGTTCACGGATAGAGGCTGCGAGTTCTTCAAGACCTTCATCAGAGAAAGTCCGTCTTGGTTGGTCGGGATTGGGGGAGATGAGATCAATATTGATTTCAGATATCGCGCTGCTTCCGTCGGTTCTCACTTCAGAGATGCCGATTAGGGAGTCGAGGCCTCGGCCGAGGGCGTTACGTCTTATAGCCATATTGTTAAGAATCAAGAGTGTTGTTGACTTTTCTTGCGATTGCGTGCAGTCAGTTCCTTTGCGAGCTGTATGTAGGCAATTGCACCGCGGGAGTCGGGATCGTATAGAATCACCGGAAGACCATGGCTTGGAGATTCTGAGAGCTTGATATTGCGTGGTATGACAGTGCTGAACACCATATCGCCGAAATGTCCCTTGAGCTCCTCAAAGATCTGATTGGCAAGTCTGAGGCGGGCATCATACATTGTGAGCAGGAATCCTTCGATTTCAAGTGTTGGCTTCAATCGGCTTTTGATGATCCGGATAGTATTGAGGAGCTGGGAAATGCCTTCGAGGGCGAAGTATTCCGACTGTACCGGGATTATTACGGAGTCAGCTGCTGTCAATGCATTGACAGTTATGATTCCGAGAGAAGGAGAGCAGTCGATTAGAATATAGTCATATTTATCTTTTATAGGAGCAAGGACCCGAAAAAGAGCTTTTTCACGTTCTCGGCGGTTCATGAGTTCCACTTCAGCTCCCACGAGGTCAATGCGTGAGCAAATGACGTCGAGTCCATCTATGTCCGACTTTACAATACTATCGAGAATCGGATAGTCGTCTACGATACATTCATATATAGAGGCGGGGGCTTGATTTCCGTCAAGTCCGAGTCCAGATGTGGCGTTGGCCTGAGGGTCAGCGTCGACAAGAAGCACTTTCTTGCCCTCTACAGCGAGGCAAGCTCCGAGGTTGAAAGCCGTAGTGGTCTTTCCTACGCCCCCTTTTTGGTTTGCTATTGCTATTATCTTACCCATGATTGTAATATATAAGCTAAGCGGTCGGCTGCAGAGCAGTCGAAGCCTTAGAAAATGCAAAATAAATAAAAATAATGGAAATATCCCAATTTTGCGATAGCTTTTTTACAACCATTAACATTTGTTACAATCATGAGATGGGGTCTTAGTGACTCTGAAATTTTATGAGATGGCGTCTTGGTGACTCTGAAATTTTATGAGATGGACTTTCATGCATTTGAGGGCACAATCTGAGGGGTAGCGCGGATTGGATTTGATGTGAGACGTAAGCGAATTATGGGGTTACAAATTTGAATGTTTTGTAGACATTTGAATAGGGGTAGGATTCAAGTTTTTAGCTAATTTTGCAGTATAAAAATTAATCCAATTATGACTCGATTTGCAAAAATTTTAGCTTTCCCGATGATGTTTCTGTCTGCGTCGACAGTGATGGCTACAGATTATCTGGTGTGTGATTTCGAGGATTACGAAATAGGCCAGGCATTTAAAATATGGAATAATTTTGGAGACTCATCTTCTACCACGGCTGTGGTAGAGGCTGATCCAAAGAATCCCGACAATAAGGTGCTTCATGTCACCAACCACAGTTGGAACGATCATATAGAATTTGAATTGCCGGAAGAGTTTTCCGGAAGAAATTTCTCAGATCGTATAGAAACCCTTACTGTAAAGATATGCCGCCATCAAAATGATCCATGCGGAGAGTGGAAGAATTTCCAAATTTTCCTTGGAGAAGATAAGCTTCATGAGGAAAGTTGGCCCTCTTATGGACCGGTGTCTACTTGGAAGACGTGGACATATACACCGAGTGGAGTGTCGGCTGAAAACACCTCGCCTTATCTGCGCATCGGTTTTAATTCAGACAATTCAGACTATTATATAGATGATGTGCGAATCAAAGGACCGGACTTTAATATATATGAAGACGGCAAATTGAATTTCAGCGACCCCTCAAGCACATCTTCTTCCTATACTGATTATAGCGATGGAATAATGATTCCGTCTGGAACGGAACTTAATGTATACACTTCGCGCTACACTTATTGGCTATCGCCAATCAAAGGATCCGGTCGGCTCAATATTCATTCCGGTGGCGAACGCTCATATATCGGAAACAATTCAGGACAGATGCCCGATTGGAGTGGTTTCAGCGGCGAAGTGCATGTGTATCCCTGGCCGGAAGTGAATGAAAATGTAAAGGCGGGATTCTATGGAAAGATACTCTCGCATGGCGGTGTTAAGTTTGATGCCGGCAACGTGAAGAATGCAATTAAGGAGGGCCGTTACACTACGCTTCTTGCAGAAAATAAGGTAGTGCTTCATGAAGGAGCAACCATGGCAGGCGAAGATGGCAACAATCCACGTGCACATCGCATAGGATCGCTCAGGATGGAAGCCGGAAGCCAGCTTATGGGATATTATAAAGGTAACAAGCAGAAAGGTGTCTACTATCTCGTCGGGTCAGATGACACTGACTCAGAATTGGCAGGAAAGATTGCGGCAGAAGGTACATCTATGGTAGGACTTGTGAAAGAAGGGTCAGGCACATACACATTGACGGGCAACAACAACCGAATCACGGGAATCGTGACAGTGGTAGGTGGCAAGATCTTGATAAGCAATGATGCAAAAGAGGCTAAGGAGCAGAAACTTCCCGGTGCCATTGGAATAGGTCAGAATAATGTCGGAGTGATGGTCTATTCCGGTGGATGCATCGGTGGCTCAGGCAACATCTCAGGTATGGCTGATATCTACGGATATCTTCAACCTGGCGACAACAAGGGAAATACTTTGACAATTGCAGACTTTGTGGATGGAAATGCCTGCGATCTCAAGTTGCATCCTACATCTCGCTTGATATTCAATGTCAATGGCAAGGAAAATGCAACCGGTCTTGAGGTGTCAGGAAAGGTGCTGCTCAATCCTCGCGACGAGGCATATGATATTTCGGGAGCAATGCCGATACTTGAGATAAAGCTTGGGGAAAACCCGGATCTGAAGGCAGGAGATAGTTTCACGCTGATTTCCGCATCCGGCAAATCCACTGAAGATGCTGAAGGTTGGAGCTTCCGCGTGCAATACCCGAAGGCTTATACATGGGAAGTGAAAGAAACAGCAACCGAGAGTGGCTATGAGGTTGTGGCTATGGTGACATCAACTGAATATTCCGGACAGGGAGATATCGTTCAGGAAGACGTAAAAGTGCTTGACGGCGACAATAATGGCGACTATATTGTAGACTGGAGTGCAGACTATGGCGATACCGCTTCATTGCGCTACTATGCAGCCAAAGCAGGGAAATACATTGGGGTTGCCATCCCATCGTGGAATATCAATCTCAATAGCTCTACCGATGCCAAAGCCACAACGATTGCTGGAGAATTCAACATAGCAGTTGCAGAAAATGCCATGAAAATTGATGCCACTGAACCGAGCAAAGGAAACTTTAATCTCAGCCAACCGCGTCAGCAACTTGATTTCACTGAGAAAAACGGTATGGAGATGAGGGGTCATACATTGGTTTGGCATCAACAAGTGCCATCATGGATTTCAAAGGATGGCAAGAAAAACGACCATAATTGGACGAAAGATCAGCTCATCGAAATCATGCAAAACCATATTAATGGAGTTGCTGGAGGTCTTAAAGGTCGGATTCGAGAATGGGATGTAGTGAATGAGTGTCTTGACGACGACCAGAGCATAGTATGGAGCAATCCTTCCGGCTATAAGTTGCGTCCTTCGGTCTGGAAAGACGTGATAGGTGAGGAATTCCTTGATAAAGCTTTCCGCATGGCACATGAAGCTGATCCTGAGGCGCTCCTTTATATCAACGATTATGGAGTGGAATTCATGGGCGATCCAAAGGCTGAAGCTTACTACAATCTTGTCAAGAAACTTGTAGAGCAGGGTACTCCGATCGATGGTGTTGGTCTTCAGTGTCATATCACTACTGGACAACTCAATGTCAAGAAACTTAAAGACAATATCCGTAGGTATAAGGATCTTGGACTTAAGTGTATCATTACAGAACTCGATATAGTCCAGGCTGACCCGAAGGCTGCTGATGCAGCAAAGCGTCAGGCAGAAGACTATTGTGCTACTATTATGGCAGCCTTGTCGGAAGAAAATTGTCCCACTGTGATGATTTGGGGTCTGTGCGATCCTGATTCATGGAGAGAGAACAATCCATTGCTCTTCGATGGCAATGTGAAGCCCAAAGAGGCTTACTATGCAGTGCATGCAGCGCTTAGAACGCTTGCCAACCGCACAGAGACTGAGGAAATAGAATCAGAACTGACAAATAAAGAAATTGTCGGTATTGACTACTACAATCTTCAAGGATGCAAGGTAGGCCCGGATGCAAAAGGGATTTTGGTGAAGATTATAAGATATGCTGATGGGTCGCATGAGAGTTGTAAACTTGCGAAACTTAAATGAAAATAAGATAATTCTAAGGTAGATATAATGTAAGATAAACAATAGATGTCTAATCCTATACCATGTTTAACACGAAGAGCCGCGCCGGGGAGCGCGGCTTATTTTTTCTATATAAAAAAGAATTTTTGTATGAGATTTTACATCATTTATCAAAAAAGTTATTAATTTTGCAAAAAAAGGAAATATGAGAAATTCTACAATTATTGCTTTGGGCACGATCCTTTTTGCAGCGTTGCCCACAAAGGCTGAGCTTTCATCTCCGTTTCGCCTGCTCGATCAGGTCAAGTCTGGAAAGTGCACAGCAGCCCGACAACATGCTCCTAAGGCAACTCAAGAGGCATTGGATTCACGTATGAAATTATCTGAAATAGCCTCCAAACTAAAACCTACAGTAACTAAGACATATGGATGGACTGGTAAGAAATGGCTTCTTGATGAGTCTATTACTTATACATATGACACTTCGGGCAATCCAATAGCTGAGTTGTCGGTGGATAACGAAGGTGATTATGTGTCGACTGTTTGTGAGTATGATGCAAATGGAATGGTGACATTCAAGGAGTCGAAAGTGTCGCGCGATGGAGTGAACTATGATAACTATAAGAAGACAGAGTTTGAATATGACGACATATTGACAAATGTCATCACTAAACGTACCGAATGGCTCTGGATGGACTATGGCAAAGGCTATGATTGGCAACTTGTTGGCAACAACTATAAGCGTATCATTACTCGTAATGATGAAGGAAATATCACGTCAGTGGTTATAGCTGTGTTATTTGAAGGTGTATATGATCCTACAATACGTGTCGACATAACATATGGCGAAGATAGCAAAGCAACCACAATTTCTGAGCAAATTCTTGGATATGATGGAAGTGATTATTATTGGGAACAGGGCTTGAAGATAACTGATATTGAATGGGAAAACACTGATGGACAGATCTATGATCCCGAAAATCTTTTCATTGGCAATAATCGGATAAAGTCTGCTAACTATGTTGATGAAGATGACATGAATTTTGATGTCAGTGCAGAGTATTTCGTCGATAGCGAAGCCTATAATTTGACAATGAAAGGTGTTTTAGAAGACGACGAGATGGGTGGCATTGAAATTGTAGGTACTGCTGAATATACTTCTCTGGAAAATGATGGATATATTATGGAAACCTCCACTTCTTATATGGGCTTCGAAGCGTATACTAGCAAGGAAGAAGTGCGCTATGACGATTGGGGGCATATGACCTTATCTTATATGGAAGAGGAGGAAGATGACGAAGTTTATTATGAAAAAACTATAGGCACGGTGGAATATGATGAAGAGGGGCGTCCGATATCGTATACTGTAAGCGAGGAATATCTTAATTCTTTCGGAAAACCTGTGACGGAAAATGCATTCCGTGCAGAGTATTTCGACTATATTGATGTGACAGCTTCTGTGGAGGATTTGAATACAGATGTTGATTCTCCGGTGCGTTATTATAATCTTCAGGGGATGAGAGTGAAGCATCCTGAATCAGGGGCAATAGTCATAAAGCAGATAGGAAATAAGACCTCAAAGATAAAATACTAAATATATTCAAGTTATGATATAAAGCGTCTCTTCGAGACAGTAGAGTATAGATGTTAGCGACCCCGGGCTGTTGAAGTGCCCGGGGTCTATCATTAGTTAGACGAGATGGGCAATCAGAGATTCTCGGTCGCCGGGGAGAAGGTCAATTACGGGGATTTCAATCATGGTGTAGGCACCGGGAGCAAGACGCATAGCAGCGCGTGCCACTCCCACGAGGAGTTGGGCTGTGAGGGCAGGGTTGTTGATCGACATGTTGAACTCAAAACGCTGGTTTTGGGTCTTGCCTGAAACACCCTTGCGCACCATATGCACACCATGTCCCATATCCTTTACAGCGTCAACGCTTTCTACAGCCATCACATGAGTCTCATCTGAAGCGAAGTAGGGATCTTCCTTAACGGCTTTAGCTACATCTTCAAGTTTTGCACCATCTTCAAGTTCTACATATACCATACGGCGGTGCATACCGTCACCCTTTGGCATAGTCATTGAGAGTGCATTCTTCACTCCGGGCTTTGACTTTACGCATACAGTGTGGCCCATGCTCATGCCCGGACCGAAATTGGTATGGGTTAGGCCTTTTGGGGCGGCTGCTTCCATTAGGGTGCGGACTATGGAGTCGCTACCCGGATCCCATCCTGCAGAAATCACTGATACCTTGCCGGCTTTTTTTGCAGCTGCATCAAGTGAACGGCGTAGGTCGAGGATTGATGTGTGGATATCGAAGCTGTCGACGGTGTTAATGCCCATGGCAAGATACTGGAGGGCATATTTTTCTACCTCACGCGTAGGAGTGCAAAGGATAGCTACATCAACCTGACCGAGATCCTTGATGTCAGTGACTACCTTATAGGGTTTCAGTTCAGCTGGGATGTCTGTAACATTGCGGCGTACGATGCCGGCGATCTCGAAATCGGGAGCAGCTTCAAGAGCTTCCACTGTAAAGTGGCCGATATTGCCGTAGCCAACTACGGCGGCGCGGATTTTTGTCATAGTTTTTTATTTTAGTCTTTTATTGTTTTACGGGTCGGACTTGTCAGACAGGTCTGACCTGTCTGATGACACTAAAGGGAGTGGGAGGAGTGAGTAGCCTCGGGAGTGGAGGAGGGAGAGGATTTGAGGGAGGGCTTCTTTGAGCTTGCCAATACTTTTGAGAGAATCGTGGAAGTTGATAATGCAACCAGGGCGTACGTGTTTATTTACGGATGCTATTATTTGCTCCGGAGTGCGGTCTGAACGGTAGTCGAGCGTATTTAGGTCAAACATCACGATGCTGTATCCAGCTTCTGAGAGAGCCTTTTGTTGGCTTGGCAGTATAAGACCGTGAGGGGGTCGGAAAAGCCGGGAATGAAGCACCTCATCAGCAATGGCAACATCAGCCATCATTTCTTTGACACTTTGCCGAAATGGGGGCTTATGATGGAATGTGTGATTCCCTATAGAGTGGCCTCCATCTATGACTGCACGATGCAACTCCGGGTATCGTCTGGCATTGTCTGCCACCATAAAGAAAGTGGCTTTCGCACCATGCTCTTCAAGGGTCTTAAGTAGCCAAGGGGTTGACTCCGGAATCGGACCATCGTCGAAAGTCAGATATACTGACGGTTTCCCGTCGTTCAGGCGAAATGTGATATCCCGCCTGAACGCAGAAAACCGTAAAATCCAAGGTATTCGTTCGTGTGGAAGCAGCATCAGAGGCCCTGGCTCATATCGCTCAGGCGTTTTGAACGCGCCTTATCGAGCTTCCTGTATTGTTCATATTTCTGCAGATCCTCTTCCTCTCCACCGCTTTCAAGATATATTTCTATCACACTGTAGAGCACTGAGTCGATCTGCTTCTCATCGTTAGAGCGACTCGCATATTCCTCCGGGGAGAGGGATGCCATCTCATTGGCTATTTCGCAATATTTAATTAACTCAGCCTCAAATTTCTCCAATGTGATTCCTTCGATCACATCATCGTTCTGGTTATTATTGCGTTTGCCAATATATCGCTCATATGCATTCTTGAGCTCTTCCTCGTTGAGACCATACTTCTTCATTATCGGCTCAATATCTTTCTTATCTCCTCCATATTTATAGTAAAGGCTGATAAGATGATAATACTGTTGTAGGATGGCCGCATTCTCATAGGTCATTGATGGATAGCTGAAGTTGTAGTAGACAGACATTGCGTAGGCATAGTTCTTGCCATATTTGTTTATTAGGCTAAGAAGCTGCTGTTTGCCTTTCTCTTCACGTTTCTTGTCGCCAAGCACATCTGGTTTGCCAAGCTCGCAATTGAGTTGAGCGAGGGTCAAGGCCGTGGAAAGGGAATATGGAGCAGCTTTGTCGCTAAGGTTTTTCTCAAGCAGGTCGACTACCTCAGCAGCCTGTTTGTATTTCTCACGGGCTTTTACACTGTCGCCCAAAGCAATCTCCTGGTCACCTTCGCTCAGGAGTTTACTTGCCACGTCGACCATTGAAGTGCGGGTCGACACAAGCATGCGTCGTGCAGTCTCGTCAAAGTATATCTTATTGTCGTCGGTTGCCTTATCTGCACCACCCCACAGATAGTTTTTCACCACATTGTAGGCGCGATCTGTGCGTGGCGCCATATCCGGCTGGATGGTCGGAGTGAGCTGGTGGACCATACCTGTGCTTCTTACGTATGGAGTCAGACCAAGATGATAGTATGGGCCTACGGTAGAAGCCCAATAGATCGGACGTTCCCATCCATTTGCAGCATTGGTGGCGATAATGTCGAGCATCAGAATCTCTCCGAGTCCTATATAGCCTTTGCCCATTACAGACTCAGTCTGAGAGAGATCTACGACAATCCTGTCTTCAATAAGTGTAGAGTCTTCTGGTGCCACAAGTCCGCGCTCAATCACTTTCTGCTTGTCGATTGGTATAGTGACTACGGCTGAGCTGAGCATCGGATAGCCATAGCGGGCGTCATATTGTCCGGCATATAAGGCCTTGAGTGATGTAAGAAGATCTGCAACTCCTCCACGTCCCGGGAGGGTCACGTCGAGTTTTCCGTAAGCGTAATCTTTCGGTTCAGCTGTGAAATCGACAGCTTTGGCATCATAGCTCTGCATGCGCTGCTGGTTGGCATACCAATCTGAGTTCAGATAGCTTAGATTGATGATCTTCACATCAGGACGCACACCTTCGACTTCCTGGACATACCAAAGGGGGAATGTGTCGTTGTCGCCATTGCAGAATACGATCGCATTCGGCTCAAGGCTATTGAGATAGTTGATGGCAAAGTCGCGCATCGCGTAGCGGCCTGATCGGTCGTGGTCGTCCCATGTCTGGCTGACCATTTGGATTGGAACTATGAGCGACACTACGGCTGCCACCCAAGCGAAAATAGTAGCCTTGGGATTATCGTAGTCAGTCGGCTGATCATCGGGTTCGATGTCTTCCGGGAATGGAGCATCGTCAGCATACCCGTCTTCTTCAGAATTTTCAGCATTTGCGACTGCTTCCGATTTCTTCTTCTTCTCTGTGATAACACATAATAATTTCCAGAGGGCTGCCACTCCCATACCAATCCAGATTGCGAAGGCGTAGAAGCTTCCGGCAAATGCATAGTCGCGTTCGCGTGGCTGGTTGGGCACTTGGTTTAGGTAGAGCACGATGGCAATGCCTGTCATAAAGAAGAGGAAGAAGATCACCCAGAATTGTTCTATGCCGCGTCTCCCCTCAAACGATTGCCAGCAGAGTCCAAGAAGACCGAGAATGAGCGGAAGCATATAGAATACGTTATGACCCGGATTGTTCTTGCCGAGATCGTCTGGAAGAAGGCTCTGGTCGCCCAGACGGGCGTTGTCGATAAATGGAATACCCGTTATCCAGTTTCCTGCATCGAGCTCACCGCTTTGATTGTTGATGTCGTTTTGGCGTCCGGCGAAGTTCCACATGAAATAGCGCATATACATGTGGTTGAGCTGGTAGTTGAAGAAATACGCCAAATTCTGAGAGAAAGAGGGCTTAAATATATATTTCGGAGCGTATGCGACCCTTCCGGTCACCTCATTGTAGTTAGGCTCACGATTGGTGTCGAGTTCCGGTACCTTATGCCCGTCTTGATCAATGGCGTGAATTTCTACAAGGTTGGAGCTTGTAGTGTCAAGATTTACCCATTCCCTGTATTGCTTCTCATGCTGGCGGCTGTAGATGCGTGGGAAGAGCATATTCAACTCCGGATTATAGACGGGTTCTGATTTATAGTCTTTCAAGACATAGTAATCCTTGCGGGTTTCTGCAAGTTTGGTATTTTTGGCAATTTCTGAGTCGCTAAGGAATCCATATTCTGATTTTGTCTGTGCATCTTTCACTCCTTTGACGTAGAGTGGCTTGCCAGGGTTTATCACAGAATTGTATTGGGGAGTGGTGAGAGTGACGGGATACCCGTCTTGCGTGTGGCCGAGAGTGTCGGTATATAGACCCACCTGTTGCTTCTGTACTTGTGAATATAGAGTTTCGCCGTAAATTAGCGGATTCTCGCCATATTGCTCACGGTTGAGGTAGGTGGCGAGGTCAAATACGTTGTCAGGGGAGTTTTGGTTCATGGGAGTGTCGGCAGTTGAGCGTATAAGAATAAGCGCATAACTGCTGTAGCCCACGAAAATCATTGCCATGCTCCAAGTGAGAAGTCTGAGCACGCGCACCGGTACAGAATGCCTGAAATAGGTCCAGAGTGTAGCCGCAAGCAAGATGAAGAGGATAATTCCGAGAGCTACGCCGTTGCCTATCCAGAGTATTCCTGAGATGGCGACCGCAGCGAGAAATGAAATCCTTATCATGTTGGCGCTTCTTTGGCGAATAAGCTCAAAGAGTGCCCAAGCGAATACGGCAACTACAGCGAAAGCATAGATGAGCGCACCGCTGTTGAAGCTCATGCCGCAAGTGTTTACGAAGAATAATTCAAATTGCTGGGCTACCTTGATAAAGCCCGGCACCAGACCATAGAGTACAAAGAAGATAATGACAAACGACACGAGGAGCGCCCCTATTGATTTCTTGAGGTTCATGTCGTTCCATTTTCTATAGCAGAAAACGAGTACTATCGCCGGGATACAGAGGAGATTGAGGAGATGGACAGCTACACTGACACCGATTATGTAAGCTATCAATACGAGATAGCGGTCGGCATGCGGTTGGTTGGCGCGGTTTTCCCACTTGAGAATAAGCCAGAATACGAGTGCTGTGCAGAATGACGAGAATGCGTATACCTCACCTTCTACTGCAGAGAACCAGAATGTGTCGCTCCAAGTGTAGGCAAGAGAGCCGACAAGTGCAGATCCCATGATGACTACGTATTTGTAGAGCGGCAGTTCTCCTTCGAAATTGTCGGCCACGATGAGCCGGCGCACGAGATGGGATATAGTCCAGAATAAAAGTAGTATGGTAAGGGCAGATAATAGCCCGCTCATGGCGTTGACCATCAGTGGAATATAGGTGGGGTCGGGCGCGAAATTTACAAAGAATCGCCCTACGAGCATGAAAATAGGGTTGCCCGGTGGGTGTCCGACTTCGAGCTTGTCAGCTTGGATGATAAACTCACCGCAGTCCCAATAGGAAGCGGTAGGCTCGAGAGTGAGCCAATAGGTGATCAGGGCCACTAAGAATACGAACCATCCACCTATGTTGTTGATAAGATTGTATTTTTTCGTTATCATGAGAGTTGAATTATGCAACTGCGATAATAATCTGCAAATTTACAATTTTTTTTTGATATGGCAAAAGTGAATTGTAGGAATTGGGCTAATTAGTTTAATCGGTCGGATGGGGCTGATTATCGTCAGAAGAGGCGTGGCTGGCAGGGACCGTATGAGCGTCGGTGGTGGGGAGTTAGGCCGAGGCGGTCAAGGGCGTTGAGGTGCTCTTTGGTGGGATAGCCCATATTGCGCTCCCAGCCGTAGCCCGGGTGTTGGGCGGAGAGTTGGGTCATGAGTTCGTCGCGGTGCGTCTTGGCAAGGATGGAGGCAGCGGCTATGTTCATGTATGTGGCATCGCCTTTGACTACGGTATGGTAAGGAATATCGCGCCAGGGACGGAACCGGTTGCCGTCTACAATCACATGCTGGGGAGTGATGCTAAGGGCATCCAATGCCCACTGCATGCCTGTGATAGATGCGTTTAGAATATTGATGCGGTCAATTTCTTCCGGACTTACCATTACGACAGCCCAAGCGAGTGCCTCCCGCTCAATGATAGGGCGGAGACGATCGCGCTGCTTGGCAGTCAGTTGCTTTGAGTCATTGAGGAGCTCATCGTGGAAGTCGGGTGGGAGTATGACGGCTGCGCAACTGACCGGGCCTGCAAGGCATCCACGACCAGCTTCGTCGCATCCGGCCTCGATGACGTCGGGGAGCATGAAAGGCTTAAGCATAATGTTTGAAGCGAGATTAATTGGGCTAATTAGTCTAATTGGTCTAATTAGCCTAATAATTCAAATTAGAGAGTTGGTTTGCATACGATTCCTTTTCCTTTCCTGCCGTTGATGGCAATAGGAAGTGGGTTCTCAAAGTCGACTACACGGAGATTGCCGTTTTCATATGAAGCTGGCATCGCATTAAGGAATTCTTCGTTGAAGAATCCATTGTCTGCTGCAGGGTCGACCGTGAAGTATCCAACCCCGAATGAGGTCAGGTTTTGGAAGAAATGAGTGCCTTGAGATGGCTCTATGCGATATCCACGCATGGCGTACTCCACAATCACTCTTGCTCCTGCTATTTGAGGCCAACGCACGGGGATGCCGAGTGCCGAATCGCTTGATCCCCAGCGTCCGGGACCAATGAGTACATATGGTTTCCCTTGCTCTACCATCTTACGGTTTATTGCATCCACTTCCTGTGCGAGCTCGACGTTTCCGGCAGCATCGAAGCCTTCGCTGCGCACATAGACCACGGTCTTGACATTATCCATAAGCCCATGTCCGAGTGCGGAATTGCTCTTGACAATGAGTTCTTCGTCGGGCACTTCGAGCAGAGAGTCATCAAGCATCTCCTTGCGGTCTACTATAGGACGCATCTGTAGCCAATATAAAGTGCCCTTTCGCTCGCTTTTGGCTGCATCGGGCGATATTATTCCGGCAAATTCTATCTCTACCGGTCGTCCCATCTCATATTGTCCGGTGGCAAGCATCAGTTCGGCAGCCTCGGCAAGAGGATATACCCCCTGTTTCAGCACATTGGCAAAAGTCAGGAGTTTTCTGCCATTCCCGAACTCGCTGTCGCGGATCATATAGTCGTTGAGGTCGAAAGTAGACACGAGATATTTCAGTGCTCCTGTCTTGAATGCTTCTGCCACAGTGATTTTCTTGAGGTTGAAAGCATCGTCGGTCTTGAAGTCGGTAGCCTCTGCCTGCTCAAGAGCGTAGATATGCTTCTGTGTGTCGCGAAGCGCAAGTTGCACTGTAGAGGTCTGAAGCACCTTGCCTGGATGCTTAGGAGAGAAGCGAAGTGCAAGGCCTCCATCTACTATATATTTGCCCAGTCCGGCAGCTAATTCCACTACTCCGTCTTCTGCTTGCTCGTCGCCTATTGGATAATAATTCAGCGACCTGCCTACTCCGGAGAAAGATGGATAGTAGAGACCGTCATGGTCTTCTCCTACGACCTCCTGCAATATGACAGCCATTTTCTCTTGGTCTATGACATTGCTCGTGGCATTCATATAAAGCTTGGAGTCTGCGAAAAAGACTGATGCATACACTCCTTTGACGGCATTGCAGAGCTGACTGAGCATCTTTTCCCTATCGTCAAGATGCGGAATCATGTATGTGGAGTATATCCCGGCAAAAGGCTGGTAATGAGAGTCTTCGAGAAGCGATGAACTCCTGACGGCAAGTGGCTTGTCGATCACATCATATAGGTATTCAAAGTCTTCTTTAAGGCTCTTTGGTAGTTTTGCAGAAAGGAATGCTTTCAATATCTCCTCATCAGGGGCATCGCTGAGCGCAACCGGATAGAGATTGTTGCTCTCCATGAATTCGTCGAATATGTCGGTGCAGAGCACGAGAGTGCGGGGAATACAGATGGAAATGCCGTTGAGGGAATCGAAAGCCGGGTTTCGCTTGATAATCTGGTCGATGAAAGCAAGGCCACGTCCTTTGCCTCCAAGCGAGCCCTGGCCGATACGTGCAAAATTGCTGTATCGGTCGAATCTTCCTTTCCGGAAGATAGCCACAACGCCACGGTTTTTCATACGCCTATATTCCACAATGCAGTCAAGGATCATCTTTCTGACGTGGGGAGCCTGATCCATGCTTTCAAACCGGAAGCTATTCAAAGCTTCCGCAATAGGGAAAAGGGCGCGGCTATAAAGCCAACGTGAGAAGTCGTTGTTTGCGCAGTGTCGGAAGAGAGCCTCCGAAGGGATATTGTTCACAGCCAGCTGAAGGTCCTTCAGTTCGTGGAATCGCATCAGCTCATTGCCGGTAAGTGGGTCTTTTACTATGAAATCGCCGAAACCGAAAAGGAAGTCAACTGCCTTGCGAAGGTCTTGCGGGAGGGTTTTGCTCTCCTTGTCGAGAAATGTAAGGCGCATCGCCTCTGCAAGACGGCGGTTGGAGTTCTCTTGGCTTTCGAGGATTATGGGGATGAAAGGATTGCGCTCATGCACATATGCTGCGAATCGCAGACCGGCGTGAGGATCCTTTTTCCCTCCGCGTGGAAAACGGACATCGCTGATGATGCCGAGCATATGCTTGCCATATCGGTCGAAAAGCTGCACCGCCTCCTCATAGTCGCGAGCGAGAAGCACTTTCGGGCGTCCGCGCATACGCAGCATCCGTTCATGCTCGTTGAGAGCCTCTGTGGAGAATTCCATCGACTGCTTGAGTAGGTGCTTGAAGAGGTGAGGCAGAATTGAACTGTAGAATCTGATTGAGTCTTCTACCAGAAGGATACACTGCACTCCGACATCAAGCACATCGATTTCCGCATTCATTCGGTCTTCCATCAGCTTGATGATGGCAAGAATAAGGTCGACATTCCCGAGCCAAGAGAAGACATAGTCTACGCCTGTGAGGTCTTCGTTGGCAATCCTCCGTCTCACCTCTTTTGAAAAAGGAGTAAGCACTACGAAAGGGATGTCGGGAAAAAGCTCCTTGATTCGTTTGGCTTCGGTGAAGGTCTCAGAGACGTCGACCCCCGGCATAGCCATAATGAGGTCGAAATGCTTTGATTCCAGCAATGCAAAAGCTTCCTTATAGTTTGCCACCATTGTGAAGCGTGGTGGGGAGCTTAGATTCAGGGAGACGTATTCAAAATATACCTGCTCCTCCACTCGACCGTCTTCCTCCATCATGAAAGCGTCGTAGGGAGTGGCAATTAATAAAACAGAGAAGACACGCTTTTGCATAAGATCTGCAAAAGCCGTGTCTCTTAGATGTACGCGCCCGTCAGGGCCGATGTATGGCAAATTTGGTGTCACTTATCTTTCATCTTAGATTCAAGGAATTTCTCAAGAGCCGCGGTCATCGAAGGCGTTTCAGGGGTGGGAGCGCTGAAGTCGAGGCGCAGCCCTTCATCTTCTACAGCCTTGGCTGTCGTAGGTCCGAATGTGCCGATATATTTCCCGTTGACGTTTTGGTCAAAATCAGGGAAATTCTTCTTCAGCGAAGTGATTCCGGATGGGGAGAAGAATAGGAGCACATCATAGTCAAACGGTTCTTCCGGAGAGAAGTCATTGGTAAGGGTGCGAAACATCACCGCCTTTGTAAGGTCGATGCCAAGAGCCTCTATGGCGCTGGTGTCTTCCTTATTCACGTCGCTGACCGGCATGAGGAATTTCTCTTTCTTGATCTTGTTTACAGCAGCTACAAATTGTGGGTCGTTGAGCTTGCCGGTGGTGCCGAATGCGATTTTTCTCTTGCGGTAGACAATGTATTTTTGAAGGTAGTGTGCCACTTGTTCAGTGGTGCAAACATAGCGCATCGTGTCAGGAATGCTGACGCGCGACTCTTCGCAGAGTCGGAAATAGTTGTCAACAGCGGTGCGCGATGTCAATATTATGGCTGTGTAGTCGGCAAGATTAAGCTTCTCATGACGGAATTCTTTTATCGTCAGACCTTCGACTTTAATCATCGAGCGGAATACCACTTCCACTCCGAATTTCTCTGCTATGTCATAGTAGGGGCTTTTGCCCGAGGCAGGTTGTGGCTGCGAAACCAGTATCTTCTTTATCATCTTGTTTTTCATTGTTTTAGCCCAGCAACGAACATGCAAGGCCGAAAGTAATCACCAAGGGGACTATTTCCAGACTGCAAAGATAATACAAAAAAACGACCCAGAGCGAACTTTCGGAGAAAAAAATGCGAAATCCCTTAATTATAAATAGAATTTTCACTAAAATTAACATAGCAAACGAAATCAGGATGATTTCGCGTGTATAGGCAGGATAGGCGAGTGCTGAAAGTGCAAGAGGGAAGAAAATCGCCGCTGCAAGTCCGGTCCCTGAGGTGTATCCTCTCACCCAAAGCCATGTGTGGAGATCATCACTGAATACTTTTCCTACGACTGTGTAGCAAACCCACATCGCTCCTATGTAGGCACATGCAAGCCCTATGCAGGTCACTGTGGAGAGGAGTTGCCCTTTGATCAGCATTCCATGTGCCGGAATCTCTGCTTTGATCGGTACGGATCCTCCAAAGATAGGCACTGCAAGGCTGAGAAGCACACCCAGGCTGCATCCCGAAAGAAGAAGCGCGAGAAATATAAACGACGTTTCCTTCATGGTGACATCGAATAGGTTTTCTCGCTCCCTCACCACTACAAGGTCGCGGAAAAACGCCCCAATGAATTTGAAATTGCCTCTCACCCTGATGCAAGTCAGGAAAAAGACAATGAAAAGGATCACGTAGATCCAACTTACGGCCTCATTTTCCAAAAGGACCGGTGCATTCATTTCATCCATCCTTCTTTTCTATACCAATCTATGCTTTCATCCACACCTCTGCTTAGGGGTGTGGGGGCTGAAAATCCGAAAGTGTCACGTGCTTTGCGCGTGTCGGCGCTCCAGTTGCGTTGTTTCATAATGTTATATTTGTCGGTGTTGAGAGTAGATGGTTTCCCTCTTACTACACCTATCTTCTCACATATCCAGCTTACTGCTTTTGTGCCCCACAGGGGTACTTTCACCGGCACTATCACTCTCTTACGGAGTTTTTCTGCCACAATCTTCCGGAATTCAGCCTGACTGTAGGCACGAGGTTCCGCTATATTGAATATTTCCTTAGTAGGTGCTTTTTCAAGGGCAGTGAAGACAGCATCGGCAAGATCCGGTGCATATATGAAAGTCAGCAATTGCTTTCTAAAGCCGACCGAGAAATCAAAACCTTTGCGCATGGCATCAAACATAAGGAAGTAGTCATGGTCGCGAGGACCGTAGATTCCCGTGCAGCGGAATATGATATATGGCACGCTATGCATCTGCAAGAGCATCTCAGCCTTAAGTTTAGAGGCCCCATAGCGGGTGTTGGGCTGAGGGATCATCTTTTCGTTGAAAGGCGTATAGCTGTGGTGCTCACCAGGCCCCATGGCAGAAAGCGAACTGATGTAGAGGAATTTATCGGGCATCATGTTGGTGCGCTCAAGCGTCTCTACAAAAGTGCGCAGAAGGTCATGGTTGATATGATCGAATTCCTTATAGCGCAAGCATTTTGTGGCGCCAAGATTATAGACAATCCAATCCCACCGTTCCCCTGCAGGGAGTGTTGATGAAAGAACTCGCTCCACATCAGCCGCGTCCTCAAAATCAAAGTTGATGCGGGTGATTCCCGATTTCGGAAACCACTTGTCGGAAGTGCTTTCCCTGACACCTGCATACACCTCAAGGTCCGGAATCGTGACAGCTTTTTCAAGCAGATGCGATCCAAGAAATCCTCCGGCTCCAATTATCAATACTCTTTTCATTCAGTCTTTATTAGGGGATTATTAGACTACTCTTCATCAGGGATGTATGTGGCTTCCCTCATCTCGCGATATTCCTCCCAATCGGGGTCTTCCGTGGCATCGAATTTGAGGGGCATTTCCTTGAGCTCAGCGAGGGCGCGATTGAACACTTTGCCGAAGATATTGAGGCTGTGCGTGTAGAATATCCAGTCGCGGCGTCCGCATCCGGTATAAATTCCTGTCATGACAGCGCATTTGTCCTTGCCAAATTCATTGAGAAGGGCATCAGTGGCTTGCTCCATAAGTTCGGCATCAGAGTCGTAGGGCATGCCGTCCGGCTTGGGATCATAATCCCAGCTGACAGATACTCGTACCGGAAATTTCCCGGGCCTCTGCCATTTCTCTATGTCGTCTCTGCCCGTTATGATGATTGTCTTTCCGTCATCTCCTTCGGCAGGATAGGTCCACCATTTCATAATTCTTAGTTTTGAATTATTAGACTAATTGGCCTTATTAGTCCAATTGGTCTAATTGAGTTTCTTCGTCGGCTTCCTTTTCGCGCTTTTCATAGGCATCTACGATGCGCTGCACGAGAGGATGCCTTACTATGTCTTTCTTTTCATATTCAATTATGCCGATCCCTTTCACTCCGCGTAGAATGCGTAGGGCTTGTATCAAACCGCTCTGTACAGTCCGCGGAAGGTCGATCTGGGTAGTGTCTCCTGTCACTATCATCTTGGCATTGTGCCCAAGTCGAGTCAGAAACATCTTCATCTGATGTTTCGTGGTGTTTTGGGCTTCATCGAGGATGATTATGGCATCGTTGAGCGTGCGGCCACGCATGAAGGCGAGTGGAGCAATCTGGATTGTGTCTGTCTCCATGTATTCCTTCAGCTTCACTTGTGGGATCATGTCTTCAAGTGCATCATAGAGAGGTCTCAGATAAGGATCGATCTTATCTTTCATGTCGCCGGGAAGAAAACCGAGTTTCTCTCCAGCCTCTACGGCAGGGCGCGAGAGGAGTATACGGCGGCACTGGCGGTTTTTCAGAGCTGCTACAGCGAGTGCAATCGCAATATAGGTCTTTCCGGTTCCCGCGGGGCCGAGGGCAAAAGTAAGGTCGTTTTCTGCAAACGATTTCACCATTTTTGCCTGGTTGGCATTTCGCGGAGAGATCGGGCGCCCATTTTGGCCGAAGATGATCACTCCTTCCGCATTTATTGCCTTCGGGGCATCCCCCTTGATGATGTCTATTATTACGTCTTCCGTGAGTTTATTATATTTCACGGCATATTCCTCGATTTCATGAATCTTTTGTTCGAAATCGAGAGTCTCAGATTCCTCACCGATCACCTTTATCACGTTGCCGCGAGCTGCAATGCGCAACTTCGGGAATAGATTGCGGATGAGGCTTATATTATTGTTGTTGACCCCGTAGAATGTATGCGGGTCAATTTGATCGATTATTACAGTTCTTTCGTTCACGGTTCTATCAATTCATAATTCATAATGCATAATTAATTGTCTGCTGTCGCTAAGCTAATTATGCATTATGAAATTAAGCATTATGCATTCGTTTGTATTAGCCCACTGAGCCTTCCAAAGTGATTTGCAGAAGTTTTTGGGCTTCAACTGCAAATTCCATCGGGAGCTTGTTCATCACTTCTTTTGCATAGCCGTTGACTATCAAGGCTACGGCTTCTTCCATAGGAATTCCTCGCTGTTCGCAATAGAAGAGTTGGGCTTCATTGATTTTTGATGTCGTGGCTTCATGCTCTACAGTCGAGCCATTGTTTGCCACATCGATATATGGGAAGGTGTGTGCGCCACACTTGTCGCCGAGAAGAAGTGAGTCGCATTGTGTGAAGTTGCGGCAACCGGTAGCTTTAGTCGCCACTTTCACTCCGCCTCGGTAGCTATTTTGGGAGTATCCGGCAGAGATACCCTTGCTGACTATCGTCGACCTGGAGTTTTTGCCGAGGTGAATCATCTTGGTGCCGGTGTCAGCTTGCTGATGATTGTTGGTCACGGCTACGGAGTAGAATTCTCCTACACTTTCATCCCCCTTGAGGATGCAGGAGGGATATTTCCAAGTGATGGCAGATCCCGTCTCCACTTGGGTCCAGCTCACTTTCGAGCGGTGTCCTCTGCAAAGGGCTCGTTTGGTGACGAAATTGTAGATGCCACCTTTGCCATCTTTATCGCCGGCATACCAGTTTTGTACCGTAGAGTATTTCACCTCCGCGCGTTCTTCGGCTATTATCTCTACAATGGCGGCATGCAGCTGATTTTCATCTCGCATAGGTGCGGTGCATCCTTCAAGGTAGGAAACGTATGCATCGTCGTCAGCCACTATCAGAGTGCGTTCAAACTGTCCTGTCCCTGCAGCGTTGATTCGGAAATATGTGGAGAGTTCCATCGGGCATCTCACCCCTTTGGGGATATAGACAAATGATCCGTCGGAGAATACAGCCGAGTTGAGGGCAGCAAAGAAGTTGTCGCGGTAGCTGACCACGCTGCCAAGATATTTCCTTACGAGATCAGGATAGTCTTTGACAGCTTCCGAAAAGCTGCAGAAGATGACTCCAAGTTCGGCAAGTTTTTCCCTATGCGTAGTCTTGACGCTGACAGAGTCCATGACAGCGTCGACGGCAACGCCTGCAAGGTGTTTCTGCTCTTCAAGTGAAATTCCGAGCTTATTGAATGTGTCAATAAGTTCGGGGTCTACTTCATCGAGACTCTTTTTCAGCTCCTTTTTCTTAGGGGCTGCATAGTAGCTGATGGCTTGGTAGTCGATTTCCGGGATGTCGAGGTGTGCCCAGGTCGGCATCTTGAGTGTCAACCAATGGCGGTAGGCTTTAAGACGGAATTCGAGAAGCCAATCAGGCTCCCCTTTTTTCGCCGATATATAGCGGATCACGTCTTCCGACAGCCCCGGTGGAACGATGTCGGTTTCTATATCAGACGTAAATCCATATTTATATTCACTGTTGGTGGTCTCGTCAATGACCTTTGCACTATTGTTTTCCATTTCCTTTTGTATATTGTCTAATCGTCTAATAGTTTAGGTATTCTGTGGCTTTCTGAAGCATCAAATAATTGTGTTGCCAATATACTTATCCAATTAAACATTTAAACTACCTATGAAGTTGTTTAAACTTATTTTTTTATTAAGATTTCGTCAGGTTTTTGAGCAGATTTTTTATCTTGAAGAAGGAGCGATGCGGGCATCGTGACTGATGAAAGATGAAAAATATGCCAAAAAGATGGCGGAAGATTAATAAAAAGAATTTTTGGTTTAACGCTTCATAGTAAATTTTTCAATTCGTAAATAAGTTTAAACAACTTCTATATTAGATACAACAAATATCAGTCCAAAAAAAAATATAAATTGTGCAGTTTTTATGGTTCTTCTCAAATTTAGTTGAAATATGGATTTTTTAAGATGGGTGGCAACGCGGATCGCGACGCTTCGCTGCTTTTTTCGCCGATGGCGGCGGATAGGCGCGGATTTCTTTAAATTGAGCTTTGGATGTGCTTTGGAATGGACTCTAAGCCAGACTCGGGCGTTCGCACGCGGAGATCAGTTGAGCCTCGCTTCGCTGGCTATCGCGGATTATTGCCAACTATAACTTTCAACTAAATTTGAGAAGAACCGTTTTTATGAAGATAAGGGTTGAAGGGGAGATTGAACCAGTAATTTTGCAGCCGTAAACGTCAAAATATTACCTCAAAATGGAAAATGAAGAAAACATCACGGTTCAGCCGCAGACAGTTCCCTCACAAGAGCCTAAAGGCATGGGTCAAGAGTCAGCAGATCAAGTTGCAGCAATCCCCGACACAATTTATGATATTTTGGAGAATACTGCCGACACAGAGTCTCCCGACCCTTCCGAAGATTCTGATACGCCTGAAAAGGAAGATCCGGATCAACCCACTGAAGCTAAAGAAAGTAAGAATTTAAGCCAAGCCGAATCAGAGATTGAAAAAATGATAAGAGAGGTCGGAGCCGACACTCTGCTTCAGATCATAAAAGACAATCGCAACGCCGCCATACGCCAGATCATAAGCGAGGTTGAAGCTTCACGTGATCATCCCATCCCCTCCGGCTCCAGAGCCCCATCATCCTGCACCTCTATCTTCGACCTCGCCGCTCTTGCCTAACTCAACGATCAACGATCAATTATTAACGATCAACGATTAAAATTCTCAATTCTCAATTAATCTCAATTCTCAATTCTCAATTAGAAAAAATCTCAATTCTCAATTCTCAATTCTCAATTCTCAATTAGAAAAAATTCTCAATTAATCTCAATTCTCAATTCTCAATTCTCAATTAGAAAAAATTCTCAATTCTCAATTAATCTCAATTCAAAACTAATTATGAACTCATCCATCAATCCCGG
>CAZGGB010000015.1:0-47689 GCA_964525115.1 uncultured Sangeribacter sp.
GGGTCATGAGATAGTAGAGGAAGATCATAAGAATCTGGTTGCCGTTGACGAGCTGGTATTCACCCTTGCTGTCGCGCACTACGAGACCTACACGGTCAGCGTCAGGGTCGGAAGCGAGGACGAGGCTTGCACCAACTTCACGAGCCTTTGCGATACCCATTGCCATAGCTTCAGGATTCTCCGGGTTAGGAGAAACAACAGTCGGGAAGTCGCCAGACTGAACGTCCTGCTCAGGAACGTGGATAACATTCTCGAAACCCCACATCTTAAGAGCGTCGAACATCAACATTGAGCCTGTACCATGGATCGGAGTATAAACAATCTTCATGTCGGCATGGCGCTTGTCGGCTTCAGGAGAAAGCGACAGAGCGTGGATTTCTTTCAAGTAGGGTTCGTCGACATCCTTGCCGATGATCTGGATGAGATCTTTGTTTGGAGTGAACTTGATCTGATCAACTGAAGTGATCTTATTCACATATGCAATAGTCTCAACATCATGGGGAGCAATCATCTGAGCGCCGTCGCTCCAATATGCCTTGTAGCCGTTGTATTCTTTCGGGTTGTGGCTTGCAGTGACCATAACACCGCTCTGGCATCCGAGGTGACGGATAGCATAGCTGACCTCAGGAGTAGGACGACAAGCATCAAAGAGGTAAACCTTGATACCATTAGCAGAGAAAATATCGGCTGCGAGTTCGGCAAACTTACGTGAGTTGTTGCGGACATCATGACCTATTGCAACAGAAATCTGCGGAAGATCCTTGAAGCAATCTTTGAGGTAGTTGGCGAGACCCTGAGTAGCTGCACCTACAGTATATATATTCATACGGTTGGAGCCGGGGCCCATGATGCCTCGAAGACCACCTGTACCGAATTCGAGGTCTTTATAGAAAGCCTCAATGAGGTCTGTCTTGTCTTCTGCGTCAAGAAGCTGCTTTACAGCAGCGCGAGTTTCTTCATCGTACTGGGGACCAAGCCATTGTTCGGCTTTAGCCACCACTGATTTCATCAGTTCTTCGTTGTTCATATTTCGGGTTATATTTAAATTAATTCATAATTCACAATTCATAATGCAGAATCGATGCCAACGGATGACAAAGTCTTTCCATAAAATTAAACGCAAATATAGTGAATTTAGATGATAATGGCAAGAGATTTTAAATAATATTTGCCTTTATGGCAATTATTAGTTAACTTTGCATAATAAAACCGCTCTTACGGGCTAATATCTGATAAACATAAACTATACATCAACCATGATATACTCAATGACCGGCTTTGGTCGCGGAACAGCGACAGCACCGACAAAGAAGATCACAATCGAAATAAAGAGCCTTAACTCCAAGCAACTGGACCTGAACATGCGGGTGCCGGGATATTTCAGAGAGCTTGAAGTGGAGGTGCGCAATTCGCTTCTTAAGAAGCTGGAACGCGGAAAGGTTGACCTTTCTGTGATGGTGGAGAATACTGCGCCGGAAGCACCAGCCTCTGTCAATACAGAAGTGCTGAGTGCCTATAAGAGCCAGATCGAACAGGCCGCAGCGGAACTTAATGTGAAAGCACCTGAAGATTGGTTTGCAATTCTGATGAGAATGCCAGAGTCAATGAAGACCCAGTTGCAGACACTTGACGCATCAGACATCAAGGCATTTCATTTGGCTTGCGACGAGGCTGCCCAAAAATTGACAGATTTCAGGGAAACTGAGGGACGAAAACTATATAATTTTTTTGTGGAGAAAACCGGAAATATTTCAGCTCTCTTAGAGAAAGTGGAACCGTTTGAGAAAGAACGAGTAGCAAAAATCAGGGAGAGACTTGAGACTCAGCTTTCACGACTCAACACGATTGAATATGATAAGGGGCGTCTGGAACAGGAGCTCATATTTTATATAGAAAAACTTGACGTCACAGAAGAGAAGATACGCCTACGTAGCCACATCAATTATTTCCTTGAAACTATGGGTGGCAGGGATGAAAAGCCAGCCTGCGGACAGGGAAAGAAGCTTGGTTTCATTGCCCAAGAGATGGGAAGAGAGATCAACACGCTCGGTTCGAAATCAAACGATGCGGAAATGCAGAAAATCGTAGTGATGATGAAGGATGAGCTTGAACAGATAAAGGAGCAAGTGCTGAATGTGTTGTAACTGAACTTTGGCAAAGCGAAAGTTGAAGGTATAAGGTTGTCTGGATGTAAGGTTATGGTGGTTAGGTGTAAGGTTATGGTGGTTATAGGTGTATGGGGTTATTAGGTTAATAAGAGTTTTATTTAAATGATGAAGAGAGGAAAAATCATAGTGCTTTCTGCTCCGAGTGGAACCGGAAAGTCTTCTATAATAAAGAAACTGATGGAATATCCGGAACTAAACTTGGGATTCTCAGTGTCGGCTACGTCGCGCGCACCGCGTGGCACCGAACAGCATGGGGTAGAGTATTATTTTATCACTCACGAGGAATTCAAAAGAAAGGCAGAAGCCGGAGACTTTGTTGAGTGGGAAGAAGTCTATCCCGGGACATGCTATGGCACACTGAAGAGTGAAGTAGAAAGGGTTACTAATGCCGGGCAAAACCTTATCATGGATATTGACGTCAAGGGTGGCCTTAATGTGAAGCGTTGCTTTGGGGAGCAGGCCATCACAATCTTCATTCTGCCTCCAAGCAAGGAAGAGCTTGAACGGAGACTTAGGGGACGCGGGACTGATGCAGAGGAAGTAATCCAGAAACGATTAGACAAAGCTGACTTTGAGCTTAGTTTTGCACCTGATTTTGACATCAATGTGGTGAATGACAATTTGGATAGAGCTGTAGAGGAAGTGAAAGAAATAATCACTAACGATGAACTATGAACTATGAACTATAAACGATTAACGATGAACTATCGAGGGTAAAATAAATAAGCATCGCTTTTGCGATGCTTATTTATTTTTTGAGTTATTCTTTCATTATTCAGATTGGGCGTAGTAGCTTTTGCCCATACCGTAGCCGCCATAACTGCCGCCAGATTCGGTTCCGTTGAGAAGAAGACACATATTATTGTATTCCTTACTGCGATAAACATTTTCAAGCTCTGAGAGCAGACCTCTTTCGAAGAGCCCAGCACGAAGCACGAATATTGTATTGGTGCAGACAGTGCTGAAAATTCTTCCGTCTGCTATCATCTGGATTGGAGGACAGTCTATGAAAATCACATCGTATTCTTGACGCAGATGATCTATCATAGGAGCAAGACGACCGTTTTCGAGAAGTTCTGTTGGATTAGGAGGAGTCTTTCCGCCCGGAAGGACATCAAGATTTTGCTGGAGTTTACCCTTAACGATTACCTCATCAACATTTGTCACTTTTCCGAGTAGACACTGAGCGAGACCCTTGTCGGGATTTCCAATGAATGAAGATGATGAATTTCTACGCATATCGCCATCGATTACGAGTACTTTCTTTCCTCGAATAGCAAGCGACATCGCAAGATTGATTGCAATGAAACTTTTTCCTGAACCCGGATTGAAGCTTGTAAGCATCACAACAGGACACTTCTCTTCGCCATCGAGCATGAAATTCAAATTAGTTCGCACCACGCGATATGCTTCATTGACGACATTTCTATTTCCAGGTGCCACCACCACCATATGATCTTTATCATCAAACTTCTTGGTATTGACCTTAGGAATCTCACCAAGGAACGGAATACTCAGACCTCTAAGATCATTCTTATCACGCACCTTAGTATTAGAGACTTCCTTCACATAGATTGTTCCAACCGGAATTGCCAACCCAAGAATGAAAGCAATCATCAAAATGGATGTGGCATTAGGAGAAGAGGGTTCAGAATCGCCATGAGGACGAGCTATGATTCGAGTATTGTAGGGAGTAAAAGCTTGATTGAGTTGATTTTCCTCTTTCTTTTGAAGAAGATAAAGATAAAGAGCTTCCTTAACTTTTTGCTGACGCTCCACACTGAGCAGATAACGAGCTTGCTCCGGATTTGAAGCAAGATTCTTCTCAAAAGAGAGTCTCTCCTTATTTATATTTGAGAGCTCTTGAGAAAGAATTTTGATCTGGTTGTCGAGAGAAGTGAGAATAGCATTTTTCGAAGCTTCTATCTGAGCATCAAAAGACTTAACAAGAGGGTTATTGTCGGAAGAACCTTCAACCAATGCATTACGATTTAAAACCACAGTATTGTGAGCAGCAATCTGCTCACCAAGAACTTGACTTTGAATTCCAAGATTGGCGGGGAGAGTCTTTCCGACATTTGCATCTTTCTCAATATAATCTTTCAGAAAGCGAGCCATCTGAAGTTGATTGTTGAGCTCCAGCATAGCATTACGAGCATTTTGCTCTTCGTTGAGATTAATCGTAGCACTTGCTATAAGATCAGGAATCTGATTTTCAGATTTGAAATCAGAGATATCAGAATCAACATCACTAAGTTCCTTAGAGAGAGAAGTCAGACGAGCATCGATGAAATCGGAAGAAGAGAGAGCCACTTCATTCTTACTTAGAATCCAATCTTCATTATAGACTTGAATAATAGTGTTGAGTACATCCTCAGCTCTACGAGGAGAGCCATCGCTAACAGAAAGATCAACGACAGATGCCTCTTTGCGGAGCTCATTGACAGAAAGCTTTGACAACCAAGTCTTAACTGCGCCTTGCATAGAAGAGCGCATAATGGTCAGATCATAATCTTTGTCGTCATCTTCCTCCTTATCCTTGCCAAAGAATGGAGTTTTTTCAATCTTTATCTTACCGACAGGAGTCATCACAGACTGACCAAAAGCAAATGGTGATTGCTGTTCAAAAGCAACCTTTTTCCCCTTCACCTTAAAATTACTTAAGAAAATCTGCCCCTGCTCATTAATCTTAATTTTAAATACACCACCCATATTCTGCGGAAGCGTCTCGAAAGTGACGGTTATAGGTAGGTTTGAACCATATAAGACGGTGCTTCGTAGACCTTTCTTCATGAAATAGTTGGTCTGGAGTCCAAGTCTTTCTACAACTTGAGCCATCAGGTCAGGAGATTCGAAGTAAGCCATCTCATTGTAAAGATTATTTGTAGCATTACCAATACCAAGATCGGCAAACATGGCAAGCGCAGAAGTAGATCCTGACTCAGCATCTTCCTTTATTTCCACTTGCGCCTCACGAGTATAACCGAGAGGTTTCCAAGCCAGATAAAGGACGGCGAGTCCCAAACATATCATCAGAGAAAGGAGAATCCACTTCCACTGTCGGAGAATGGCAATAAACAACTCCTTCGGAGACATTTTCTGCTCCGTTGAGTTGTTAGTCTTAGAGGGCTTATCGATGTTGGGTTCCATATCAAAATAGTCAATTCCTTATACTAACGTAGAAAATAACGATAAAAGTATGCAATGGAGATACATACCGCAAATAATTTGCAAAGTTAGTAAAAATTTTGGAATTGGCAAAAGGTTTGAATGTTCTGATGTGGTTAGTGGCGCGAAGAGAGATAGTCGTTGAGGATTATGGTGGCAGCTATTTCGTCGACGAGTTCCTTATCGCGTCGAGCCATACGATGAAGACCTCCGTCTAACATAGCACGATGCGCGAGAGTTGATGTGAACCGCTCGTCGTAGCGCTCAACAGGCATATAGGGCATTTCGCGACGAAGTTGCTTAAGAAATGGATCAATGTAGCGAGTGCTTTCTGATGGAGAGCCATCCATCTGCTTTGGCAACCCGACGATTATCATGTCGACCGGTTCTTTTGCACAATAGTCTTTAAGGAAAGACATCAAGTCGCAGGCGCGGACAGTAGTCAGTCCGTTGGCACAAATTCGAAGAGTGTCAGTGACCGCAATGCCGCAACGTTTACGGCCATAGTCGATAGCAAGAAGTCTGCCCATGGGAGTTATGAATTGAGAATTGGGAATGGGAAGATGGGAGTGGAGTTCACATATAAAAGAGAAGAGCCACACCCTTTATCAGAGTGTGGCCATATTCCATATTTTACAATAATCACTCTTAGCTGATTATTTCTTATTAGCGAAGAAACGCTGGTAGAGACCGTAGAAACCTTGACCATGACGAGCCTCATCTTTAGCCATCTCATGAACAGTGTCGTGGATAGCGTCGAGGTTAGCAGCCTTAGCATTCTTTGCTATACGCATCTTGTCTTCGTTGGCACCAGCTTCAGCATGCATACGCTTTTCGAGATTGGTCTTAGTGTCCCAAACCATGTCACCGAGGAGTTCAGCAAACTTAGCAGCGTGCTCAGCCTCTTCGAAAGCATAACGCTTGAAAGCATCAGCAATTTCAGGATAACCTTCACGATCAGCCTGACGAGACATAGCGAGATACATACCTACTTCAGTGCATTCGCCCATGAAATGGTTGTTGAGGTCTTTCTTCATTTCGTCGTCAACGTCTTTTGCCACGCCAACCACGTGTTCAGTCACAAACTTAAGAAGTTCAGCTTGATCAAGTTCTTTAAATTTTGAAGCTGGAGCGCCACACTGCGGGCATTTTTCGGGAGCATTTTCGCCTTCTGCCACATAACCGCAGATGGTGCAAATCCATTCTTTTGCCATAATTATTTCTTTGTTTTTTTAGATTTAACTTTGGATTATATACTGCCGTCACCTTGTGCCGGCAAAAATAGAACAATGATTTGGGTAGGAAGGTTTAAAAAACTTTTTATTTTTTTGGGAAATTAGGGGGGAATTAGCTCGAAGAGAATCGATTGAGCTCGATTTATCTCGTTTTTTGGAGAATGGGAGAGAGATTTGAGGGATTAAGGGTTCTTAAGGCAATAGGGGCTTTGAGGTCAGTTGAGACAGTTCGTAGAAGGCGATAGCTGATGCGGCGGCGACGTTGAGAGAATCTACGCCATGATACATGGGAATTTTGACAACGTAATCGGCAGAATCTATTGTAGCAATTGGCAATCCCTCCCCTTCAGTGCCCATTACAATAGCGAGCTTGGGTTCTTGCTTCAGTATGGGATCAGAAATATCAACAGAATTGTGACGGAGAGCCATCGCAACGGACTTGAAGCCATATTTGTGCAACTCGTCGATGCCTCCAGGAAGTCTTGTCCAAGGAATCAAGAAAACGGACCCCATTGAAACACGTACAGCCCTGCGGTTGAGAGGATCGCATGCTGTCGGAGTCAGGAAAACAGCATCCATACCCAAAGCAGCGGCAGAACGGAATATTGAACCGATATTGGTGGTATCACTGACATCATCAATGACCACTACCCTACCCGACTTCGCACAGATTTCCTCTACAGATGGCAGCGCCGGACGCCGCATCGCACAAAGTACTCCACGCGTAAGTGTATATCCGGTGATAGAGGCGAGCACTTCACGGCTCCCAGTAAACACCGGTGTGTCGGGAACTCGCGCTATTATGTCGGCAGCATCGCCATTTATATGGCGACGTTCACACAATAGAGAAACAGGGATCATACCAGCATCAAGAGCAACCCGAATCACCTTCGGACTCTCTGCTATGAATATTCCATCGTCCGGATGAAGAGAATTGCGGAGCTGAGCTTCAGTCAGCCCCGCAAAAATTTTTATCCTGAGATCATCAACCGAAGTAATCTCTATGGGAGCCATCACATAAGTTTCTTATAGCGAATGCGATGTGGAGTTTCAGCATCAATACCATCACGTTTCTTACGGAATTCCTCGTAGTCGGAGTAGCTACCTTCAAAGAATGTAATCTTTGAATCGCCCTCAAATGCAAGAATATGAGTGGCAATACGATCAAGAAACCAACGGTCGTGGCTTATGACAACGGCACAACCAGCAAAGTTTTCAAGGCCTTCTTCAAGAGCACGGAGCGTATTAACGTCAATATCATTTGTTGGCTCATCAAGTAGCAACACATTGCCTTCTTCCTTTAGTGCCATAGCAAGGTGAAGACGGTTGCGCTCACCACCTGAAAGAACTCCTATTTTCTTTTCCTGATCAGCACCGGTGAAATTGAACTTTGAAAGATAGGCTCGAGCATTCATATCGCGACCCCCCATCCGGAAAGACTCTACACCCTGAGATATCACCTCATAGACAGACTTTTCAGGATCAAGATCCTTATGCGACTGGTCGACATAAGCTATCTTCACAGTCTCGCCTACTTCAAAGTCGCCACCGTCCTGCTTCTCAAGACCCATAATAAGACGGAAGAGAGTAGTCTTACCTGCACCATTCGGACCAATCACACCAACAATACCATTTGGCGGGAGCATGAAATTGAGATCGTCGAAAAGATTTTTTTCACCAAAAGCTTTAGCTACATGATTAGCAAGAATAACTTTATTGCCAAGTCGAGGCCCATTGGGGATGAAGATCTCAAGTTTTTCCTCACGCTGCTTCTGGTCTTCATTAAGAAGACGATCATAGCTTGCAAGGCGAGCCTTACCTTTAGCTTGACGAGCCTTAGGAGCCATACGCACCCATTCAAGCTCGCGTTCAAGTGTCTTACGGCGCTTACTTGCCTGCTTCTCTTCCTGAGCCATACGTTTTGTCTTTTGATCAAGCCAAGAAGAGTAATTACCCTTCCAAGGGATACCTTCGCCACGGTCGAGTTCGAGAATCCAACCTGCAACATGATCAAGGAAGTAGCGGTCGTGAGTTACGGCAATTACCGTACCGGGATATTGCTGAAGATGCTGCTCAAGCCAATCAATCGACTCAGCATCAAGGTGGTTGGTAGGTTCGTCGAGGAGCAAGACGTCTGGCTGCTGGAGAAGCAGACGACACAGCGCTACCCTACGCCGCTCACCACCAGATAGCTGACTTACCGGCTGATCATCAGGCGGACAACGCAGAGCATCCATAGCTCGTTCGAGTTTATTGTCAATGTTCCAGGCATCGGCAGCATCCAGTTTATCCTGAAGCTGTGCTTGACGCTCCATGAGTTTGTCCATCTTCTCAGGATCTTCAAGCACTTCCGGATCGCAGAAAGCATTATTCACCTCTTCGTATTCAGCGAGGAGATCCATGATCGGTTTCACGCCCTCCTCCACTACCTGACGAACAGTCTTGTCGGGATCAAGTTTAGGATCCTGCTCAAGATATCCAACCGAATATCCGGGAGAGAAGACCACCTCACCTTGAAAGTTCTTGTCGATACCAGCAATTATCTTCATCAAGGTAGACTTACCGCTACCATTAAGACCTATGATGCCGATCTTCGCACCATAGAAGAATGAAAGATATATGTTTTTAAGTATTTGGCGCTGAGGTGGGATCACTTTGGAGACACCCACCATAGAGAATATAATTTTTTTATCGTCGGCCATCTTATTTAATTGAAAATTGAGAATTACGAACTTTGGCTGATTTATTTTGCGGCGGACTTGGTGCGATAGTCGCATCGCACCTTTCCTTTGGCTATATTATTAAGTTTTGACTTTATAAGTTGCTTGCGGATTGGGGTTATGTGGTCAGTATATACCTCACCTTCAAGATGGTCGTATTCATGCTGCATGATACGGCTCAGGAATCCGGTGAATTCCTTTTCATGCTCTACAAAATTTTCATCGAGCCAATTTAGACGCACATGTTCCACACGCTTAACATTTTCTGAAAGACCAGGAATTGACAAGCATCCTTCGGAGCGACTTATGGGATCCATATCCTCAATAACATCAAGTTCAGGATTTATAAGAACCATTTTAGAATCCTTACATTCAGGAAAGTCATCACCCAATACACTTCCGTCAATAACGATTAGACGTATTGAGCGTCCTATCTGAGGAGCAGCCAGCCCTACACCCTCGGAATTATATAGAGTTTCCCACATGTCAGCGATCAGCTTCTTAAGATCGGGATAGTCGGGAGTAATTTCTTCGGTCTCTGCACGTAGCACCGGATGACCGTAAAGGTAAATTGGGAGTAGCATATTTTAAATTTAATTTTGATTTTTGAGTTTTGAGTTGGAGGGGTGTCAAGAGTTTCGGTAGAGTTTTGGAGAGAGACCTACATTCTTTTTAAAGTATTTTCCGAAGAAAGATTGAGTCGGGAAGTTTAGGTTGTCGCTAATCTGCTGAATAGTCAGATTAGTGGATTTGAGAAGAATCTTAGCCTCAAGAATGAGGAAGCGCTCAATCCATGAAGCGGCAGAATATCCGGTCTGCGCCTTAACTGTGCGCGACAAATGCTTTGGAGTGACACCAAGCTCATCAGCATAAAACTCAAGGAATCGCTCTGTCTTAAACTTATCTTTCACCAGTTTGATGAAACGATCGCTCAGCCGCGCACCGCTATCGGCGGAAGAGTTGAGGAGATCATAACAGCGATATGCATACCTATAATAAAATGCAATAATCGAATGTTGGAGTGCCTTCTGAAGCTGAGGATTACTTGTATCTGAGGAGACAAGCCTAATAGAATCATATAGATTTTCAAATTTTGGCAGAATGTCAGAAGGAATCTTAGCGACCGGGCGTCGGGACATGGCACTAAGATTTTGCATGTCATTAATATGCATAAATATATCCTCAACAAAGAATTTTGACATTACAATGAAGGATGCCTCAAAATCCGGGCTAATGCTGAGAAGTTGGAGAGTCTCGCCATTACGAATATTGACAATTGCAGGACCATCAAAGTCGTAAACAATCAAATTATTACTAAACTTAAAGTGGCCTTTCCTTACAAAAATAGATATGGTAGCAGTAAGCTTAACCGGTTCGGTGTAGGCAGGCAACATAGCAGCTGTGATATTGTCAAAAATCCAGAAATCCTTACCAAGAATTTCGTCTACATTCATAGGAAGATTGACATAACCATAGTCGAGTTTACTGGCATTCTCTTTCATATCATCGTCATTTTTTCATTTTGTCAGCAACAATAAGCCCCATAAGCACAAGAGCGCAACCTAAATAGGCAAACGGATAGATTGTCTCACCAAGCAGTATACATCCGGCAAACATAGTGACCGGAGGCTGGATGTATAAATAATTATTAGTAGCGAGAGGACCTATAATTTTCATCGATTCATTCCATAGGAGATAAGCCATTGATGAACACATCACAGCAAGAAATATGAGATTTATGATGAAAATTGGCTGTGAGAAATCGAATAACTCCCGGAGGTGGAGAGGTTCCTTCTGAATCAAAAGAAGGGGTAGCGATGTGATAAGCCCATAAAAAAAGAGCTTTCGAGTAAGGAATAAAGTATTGTAGATTGGAATCAGTCTCTTTAAGGCAATCGAATATACAGCCCAAGAGAGTGCGCTTAAAATAGCGAGAAAATCTCCAACCGGATGAATCTCCATTCCAAGACCCTTGCTTATAGATTCACTCATTATGACAAGCGCCACACCGAAGAAAGCAATAACAGAACCTAATATTTCACCTCGCTTCATGCGGGTTTTATAAATAATGGAAAGAAGTATTGCTATAAAAATAGGAGATATTGATGAAAGAAGCGAAACATTTCCTGTAGAAGTAGATAGCAAAGCATAGTTTTCCATTAGGAAGTAGAGCGTTCCTGAACATATGCCGCACAAAGCCATCTGGAGTTCATCTTTCCATGAGTTAGACCTAAGCTCCTTAAATGTCAAAGCCAACATCATCAAATAAGCAAGAGTAAAACGGTAAACGTATACCTCGACAGGAGTCATTGACCCACACTCCATAAGGACCTTAGACGCAATGAAACTGCATCCCCAACATATGACGGTGATCAGGGCTCCGATGTGTCCTGTAAGTTTGCTATTTCTCCAACTGTTCTTCTTTTCAAGAATCATAAAAGATGTAGGGTTATGCGCAGACTCCTGACATCAGAAAGAAGAGTCTGCACCATTCACGCTACAAATTTAATGAAAATTCGGCTATCTTGAAAATAATTTTGAAGTTTTTCGGGTTCTGATTATGGCATCAGTCATCTGTCAAAAGAGGGAGCAGGTCGGCATATCCTTCTTTTACCATGTCATCTTTTGGAATGAACCGAAGAGACGCTGAATTGATGCAATAGCGAAGTCCACCCTTATTTGCAGGTCCATCCGGGAAGACATGTCCTAAATGAGATCCGGACTTTGCAGATCTAACTTCAGTGCGAATGCGTCCATAGCTCGTATCAAGATGTTCTGATATTAAAGAATCGTCGATGGGGCGCGAGAAAGCCGGCCATCCACATCCAGAATCATACTTTTCGCTAGAGACGAAAAGTGGCGTACCATCGGTGATATCGACATATATTCCAGGACGGAATTCGTGGTCGTATTCGTTGATAAACGGGCGTTCGGTAGCACCATTCTGAGTCACTTCCCATTGAAGAGGGGTCAATCGACGGCGAAGGTCTTCGCGAGATTCTACGCTTACATTAGAGTTATCTTTATCCATCACCAGATTCTTTGCTTCTTTGAAAAGATTAGGATTAACATGGCAATATCCATTAGGATTCTTGTAAAGGTATTGCTGATGATATTCTTCGGCGGGATAGAAATTTTCGAGAGGCCCAAACTCGATTGCCAATGGCTGTGTGTGGCGACGTGCTAAAGTGGCAAGTTCAGCTTCTATGACAGGAGCATCTGCCGGATCTGCATAGTAGACGCCCGTACGGTATTGGGTGCCGACATCACCACCCTGCTTGTTGAGTGATATAGGATCGATGCTTTTGAAATAAAGTCGCAAAAGAGAAGAAAGACTGACTTCATCGGGATTGTAGACGACTTTGACGGTTTCGGCAGCGTGGGTATCACCGGTGCATACTTCTTTATAGGTGGGATGGGCAACTATAGAGTTGGCATATCCAGCCTCTGCCTCGGACACTCCGGGGACGAGGGAAAAAAGGTGGGCAGTGCCCCAAAAGCAACCGCCTGCTAAATAAATAATCTTGTTCATGTAAGTATAACGATATTTGAGGGTATCAAGTTTTCGAAAAAACAAAGCCTTGGAAATATCATATAAAATAATTATTTTTGCGAAAATATTTAAAATTATGGGATTTTATACGAGTGAAATAATGAAGGGTGCTCCCGAGTCATTTAAGACAGAGACCCAAAAGATGATATATGAGAAGCTTGAAAATGCAGGAATCGATTACACCAGGATTGAGAGCGATCCGGGAATTTCAATGGACGATTGCCTGAATATCGACAAGGCGTTTGGAATTAATACAGTAAAGACAATTCTTCTGACCAACAGACAGAAGAATAAGTTTTGGCTATACGTAACTCATGCACGAAAACCTTTTATCACCAAAGAATTCGGTGCTTCTCTCGAAATACCTCGAGTCTCTTTTGCCGACGAGGAATTGATGATGAGAATTCTCGGCACAGCACATGGAGCCGCTACCCCATTCGGGTTGCTAAGAGAGGAAGCTAAAGAAGTGATATTCGTGATGGACCGCGATGTAGCAGCAAGGGAGAGCATTGTCATTACAGACGGAGATCCTTGTGGCTTCATAGCTATCAAAAACCAAGACCTCTTTCAATTGCTTGGAAAAGATCCAATCTTGATCGAAAATCCGGCTGAGATTAACTGAAATATGATTCTTAGATTTAGCTTATAAATGACGCCTGCGGAGCATGCCTTCCACACTTTTTGACACATCGAATCTTATCCTTAAATTCAAAATTTAAGGATATATTGAATATCTTTTGCAGAATGAATTTTTTTTTGTAATTTTGCAGTCGAAAAGCAAAATGCAGGTAAAAAAGAAAAGAATGAAGGTAAAGAAATTTGGCGGGACTTCTGTAGGAAGTGCCGAAAGGATCAAAAATGTAGGAAAGCTTATTTCCGGATGTAAAAAAGATATAGTCGTGCTCTCAGCTATGAGTGGCACCACCAACTCATTGCTTGAAATATCATCAACCATAAAGAAAGATGATAAAAAACTTGCAAGCGAACTCATTAGCCAACTCCGTGAAAAATACGCAGACACTATCGACAATCTCTTCCGCACAAAAGAATATAAAGAGAAAGCCACGAAAGCCATTGATGAAATCTTCAATGAATTGACGGAGCTTTCAGAAAAGCCATTCACCAATCAGCTTGAAAAAGAAATTGTAGCCAGAGGGGAAATGATGTCAACTCGCCTTATGGACCTTCATTTGCATGAAGAAGGAATCAACTCCGTTTTACTTCCTGCACTTGACTTTATGAAGATTGATCTGCATGGAGAACCAATGGAAGGTTTCATAAAGGAGGAAGCAACAAAAGCCATATCAGCCTATCCTGACGCAGACCTCTACATAACCCAGGGCTTCATATGCCGCAACGAAAAGGGGGATATTGATAATCTGCAACGTGGCGGAAGCGACTATACCGCATCAATATTAGGAGCACTCTTGAATGCGGAGGAGATTGAAATATGGACAGATATCGATGGCATGCACAACAACGACCCGCGCTTCGTAGAGGATACCCATCCAGTGCACAATCTTCACTTCGAGGAAGCTGCTGAGCTTGCATATTTCGGAGCGAAAATACTCCACCCTACATGCATATTGCCAGCAAGAGAACATAATGTCCCTGTGCGCCTTCTTAACACAATGGATCCTGCAGCTGAAGGAACACTTATTGAGAACAAGCTTGAACGCAACTCAATTAAAGCCGTTGCAGCCAAAGATAATATCACTGCCATAAAGATCAAATCAGGACGCATGCTTCTCGCCTATGGATTTCTGAAGAAGGTTTTTGAAATATTTGAAAAATATGAGACTTCTATCGATATGATCACGACATCAGAAGTAGGCGTTTCACTTACTATCGACAATGAAAAGAACCTTCATCAGATAGAAGAGGAACTAAGCAAACTTGGCTCGGTGACAATTGACAGAGACATGGTCATCATATGTGTGGTAGGGGATCTTGAATGGACCAATAAAGGCTTTGAAGCAGCGGCACTTGAGGCTCTTCGCAACGTGCCAGTGCGCATGATTTCTTATGGCGGAAGCAACTACAACATCTCTTTCCTTGTCAAGAAAGAGGACAAGATTAAGGCGTTGAGATTGCTGACATATCATTTATTTTAATTGATCGAGAATGAACTTAGATATATTTGAGGGAATAAAGACCCCTTTTTATTATTACGACAAGTCACTGCTTGAGCGTACGCTTGATGCCATTGAAGCTTGCACAGCAGGGACTCCAATGAAAGTGCACTATGCGATCAAGGCGAATTCAGAGCCTGAGATATTGCGTATAATCTCAGCTCGTGGATTTGGAGCTGACTGCGTGAGTGGAAACGAGATAAAGATAGCTATTGAATGCGGCTTCCGTCCGGAAAATATATATTATGCGGGTGTAGGGAAAACTGATGAAGAAATTCTCACAGGTATTGAGGCAGGCATAGGATGCTTCAATATAGAATCTCTTGAAGAAATAGAAGTGCTTTCGGAACTTGCCTCTCAAAAAGGGAAAAGAGTGACAGTAGCACTTCGAGTAAATCCCAATATCGATGCACACACTCATGAATACATCACCACGGGACTAAAGGAAAATAAGTTTGGAATAGACTTGAGGGTACTTGATGAAGCTGTCAAAAAAGTGACAGAATCAAATTGTCTTGATCTTGGAGGTCTGCACTTCCATATCGGATCACAAATAACAATCAACGAACCTTTCAAACTGCTTTGCGAGCGCATAAACGATCTTCAAGCCAAATACAAGCTTGACGGTATAAATTTCCGCTTCTTCAATGTCGGCGGTGGTCTTGGAATCGACTATGAGAGACCTGACGTCAACCCCATTCCTGACTTCGCTTCTTATTTTGACACAATTCTTTCAAACCTTCATCTTGAAGAGGGACAAGAAGTGCATTGCGAGCTTGGCCGCGCCATAGTGGCGCAATGTGGTTCACTAATAAGTAAGGTGGTCATTGTAAAAAAAGGAATTGACAAAAGTTTTGTCATCATTGATGCCGGAATGTCAGATCTTATTCGTCCCGCCCTCTACGGAGCACATCATAAGATTGAAAATCTCAGCGCTGAAGGTAAAACGTCAGACAAGATTTATGATGTGGTAGGACCGATATGCGAATCAAGCGACGTATTTGGGAAAGATGAGCTTCTTCCGGAGACACGGCGAGGCGATCTAATCGCCTTAAGGAGCGCAGGAGCATATGGCTCAGCAATGGCAAGCCATTATAATATGCGTGACCTTCCCGGTCACCTTATCAAATGACATTTTCATTCCCGACTCATTCAATTGAGTTGGGATTTTTTTTATATAAAATCAAATATATTTTGCGTATTTGACCAAAAAGCATTAATTTTGGAAAAAATTTCATATTCTATCAACGAACGATGAAAAAAGTATTGCTACTCGGCTCGGGAGCCCTCAAGATAGGACAGGCGGGCGAATTTGACTACTCAGGCTCACAGGCATTAAAGGCCTTGCGGGAAGAAGGAATTGAATCAGTGCTGATTAATCCGAACATAGCGACCATCCAGACCTCGGAAGGCGTAGCGGATAAAGTCTATTTCCTTCCCATTACCCCTGAATTCGTAGAAGAAGTAATCAAGAAAGAGCGTCCAGACGGCATATTGCTTGCCTTCGGCGGACAAACGGCCCTCAACTGCGGCACCCAGCTATATCTTGACGGAACGCTTGAGAAATATGGCGTCAAAGTGCTTGGCACTTCAGTCGAGGCAATCATGATCACTGAAGACCGCGATCTCTTTGTGAAGAAACTTAACGAGATAGATATCAAGACTCCGGTTTCGCAGGCAGTAGAAAGTCTGGAAGATGCAATCAAGGTGGCTCATCGCATCGGATATCCCGTGATGGTTCGTTCCGGCTATGCATTGGGTGGTCTGGGATCAGGTATCTGCAACAACGACGAGGAATTTATCAAACACTGTGAAAGTGCCCTTGCATATTCACGTCAAATACTCGTGGAAGAATCTCTAAAGGGTTGGAAAGAAATCGAATTTGAAGTGATCCGCGACAAGAACGACCTCTGCTTCACCGTAGTACCGATGGAAAACTTTGACCCACTCGGCATCCATACCGGAGAGAGTATCGTGGTTGCTCCAATCGTCTCTTTGAAACCGGAGCAAATCAAAATGCTCGAGGAGATCGCAACAAAGGTAGTGCGTCATATAGGCATAGTTGGAGAGTGCAATATCCAATATGCCTTCAATGCAGAGACCAATGACTACCGCATAATTGAAATAAATGCTCGTCTAAGTCGTTCATCAGCACTTGCTTCAAAAGCATCTGGCTATCCTCTTGCATTCGTAGCAGCAAAACTTGCTTTAGGATATACCCTTGATCAGATTGGAGAACCTGGGACACCCAACTCTGCAGCAAAGGCCCCGGAAGTAGACTATATGATTGTGAAAATACCGCGTTGGGACCTTTCAAAATTCGTAGGAGTAGACCGAGAGATCGGAAGCTCCATGAAGTCTGTCGGAGAAATTATGTCAATAGGCAAATCATTTGAGGAAATCATGCAGAAAGGACTCCGCATGATCGGACAAGGAATGCACGGCTTCGTTGGCAACAACGATTTCCATGTAGAAGATGTTGAACATGCCCTTACTCACCCAACAGACTCACGCATATTTGCAATCGCCCAAGCTCTTGAAGAAGGATATACACCTGAAAAAGTTGCCGATCTCACTAAGATTGATATATGGTTTATAGAAAGGCTCAACAATATCGTAAAATTTGCCAATAAACTCAAGGAACGTGGAGGAAGCATCTCAGACCTCGACCGCGAAACACTTTTGGAGGCAAAGAAACTTGGATTCTCCGACTTCCAGATTGCACGCCTTGTAGAGAATCCTAAAGGCAATATGGAAAACGAGATGCTGAAAGTAAGAAGCCGTAGAAAGGAACTGAATGTCACTCCATTCGTGCGCCGCATAAATACAGTGGCATCAGAATATCCGGAGTTGACCAACTACCTCTACGTCACATATGATGCAAAAGAAAATTCCATTCCTTACGAATTCAATGCCCGCAACAATATAATAGTACTCGGTTCGGGAGCATATAGAATTGGAAGTTCGGTAGAATTTGACTGGTGCTCTGTGAATGCAGCCACCACTTGCCGCAAGCTTGGCTACAAAGCAGTGATGATCAATTATAATCCGGAGACAGTGTCGACCGACTATGATATGTGTGATCGTCTATATTTCGACGAGCTCAGCTTCGAACGCGTTATGGACATCATAGATCTTGAGACCCCCTATGGAGTAATAGTCAGCGTTGGTGGCCAGATTCCAAATAATCTTGCAATGAAGCTCTATCGCAGTCATGTTCCTGTACTCGGCACTTCACCGATATCTATTGACCGCGCAGAAAATCGTCATAAATTTTCAGCAATGCTTGACCAACTTGGTATCGATCAACCAAGATGGAAGGAATTGACTACAGAAGATGAAATACATAAGTTTGTAGAGGAAGTAGGCTTCCCTGTTCTCATCCGCCCAAGCTACGTGCTTTCAGGAGCAGCTATGAACGTCTGCTACGACTACGAACAGATGCACGAATTCTTGAGTCAGGCAGCCAAAGTCTCAAAAGAATATCCTGTGGTGATCTCCGAATTCCTTGAGAACACTAAAGAGATAGAATTTGACGCAGTGGCAAGAAACGGAAAAATTGTAGAATATGCCATTTCAGAGCATGTAGAATATGCTGGAGTGCATTCAGGCGATGCCACATTAGTCTTCCCTGCTCAGAGAATATATATGGCAACCGCACGCCGTATCAAGCGAATCAGCGCAAGAATAGCAGAAGCTCTTAATATCTCAGGTCCATTCAATATACAATATCTCGCAAAAGACAACTATGTGAAAGTGATTGAATGTAATCTTAGAGCATCCCGTTCATTCCCCTTTGTCAGCAAAGTACTTAAGAAGAACTTTATCGACACTGCAACTCGAATCATGCTTGGAGAAAAGCCGGCAGTCGTGGATACGTCTACATTCGACATTGATTATATAGGCGTCAAGGCTTCACAATTCTCATTTGCCCGACTCCACAAGGCAGACCCAGTACTTGGAGTAGACATGTCATCAACTGGCGAAGTAGGATGTCTTGGTAAAGACTTTGATGAGGCACTTCTTAATGCATTGATTTCAGTAGGACACCATGTTCCGGAGAAGGGTGTGCTTGTCAGCTCAGGAGATCCTCGAGCCAAAGTCAATATGCTTGAAGCGTGTCGCCTACTCCAAAGCAAAAACATTCCTATTTTTGCTACACCAGGCACATGTGCCTACCTCACTGCAAACGGGGTAAAGGCAACTGAAGTATGTTGGCCCGATGAACAAGGATTATCCGTGCTTGATATAATAGCAGAGCATAAGGTAGACCTCGTCATCAACATACCAAAGAATCATACGAAACGAGAGCTGACCAATGGCTACCACATTCGTAGAGCAGCTATTGACCACAATATTCCACTAATGACAAATGCTCGCCTGGCACTTGCATTTGTGAAAGCCTTCGCAGCTCGACCTGTAGAAAGTATCGGTATCACGGCATGGCAGGAGTATTGATTTTTAATTTAACTTTTTACTCGTTAAGATTGTAGGAAGCGATAATTTATAATAAGTTAAGACCTCTGATAATCAGGGGTCTTAATTTTTTTACTTAAATTTAATAAATGATTTTTGCTTAAATAATATTTTTTTAGTAATTTTGTATCGAAAGAAATGGATATCCGACAGGCATCGCCATATAAACTCAATATTAATAATAGATATGTCAATAGTTTAGTCGGATTTTACTTTTGAAAATTCCCTGTACACCAATAATTCAACTTTTGCAAGCGAAAGTTGAGGTTTAACTGCTAAACCCATAAAGAATTATAGAGCTTGCAAAATGAGAACAATGTAAAATTAATTGATCTACATAAATCTCTCAATAGAGTGATTACCCCAAAAGAATAAATATGATTGCACTTGAAGAACTGGAATCTTGGGATGAAGAGCGTCTGCAAAAAAAAGCAGAAGAAATCGGCATAGCCAATCCATCTGCCATATCGCGCCAACAGCTCGCATACGATATTATCGACAAAATGGCAGAAGACACTGCCAAAGATGTTGTCACACAGCAGAGTGAGCGTAAACGAAAAGGGGCAAAGGCAAAAACAGCTTCTACCACAGAAGAAAAACAGCCTAAGAAACGTGGTCGCAAACCAAAGGCCAAAGAAGAAGTCGAAAACAAGGAAGACATAAAAGAGGTAAAAAAAGAAGCTAATAACTCTGTTAAAAAAGAGAATAAAACTACTAAAAAAATAGCTAACGAAACCCAAGCAACCCCAAAGCTACAAGAGACTCCAACACCAAAGAAAAGGGGTAGGAAATCGAAAGCTGAATTAGCCGCTATTCAAGCCCAGAAAGAAGCTGAAGCTAAAGCTGAAGCCATTGCAACTATAACAGACACTCCAGAAGCACCCAAAACTGAAGCACCTCAGCAAAAGAAAAGAGGACGTAAACCGGGATCAAAAAATAATCCCAAGAAAGGGAATATGCTTCCTGCTGTAATGGAACAGCCTATAAATCTATCTGAAGAAATCCATACAGAAAAAAAGGACGATACCACATCTGTTGAAACTAATGTGCCCTCACAAGAGACCGCATCTGTCACAACTCCAAACCATAAAGAGGATAACCAATCGAAAGCACAGCAAAAGAAGCGTGACGTAAGAAATTTCAAAAATGATGGTTTTGACTCATTCTTTGGAAATTCTAAGGGTCGTACATTTAAGCCTCGCAATAGCCAGGAACATCAAGAACCAAATATAATTGAGCAGACACCAAATGAGGCTACTGCTGAAGCACCACAAGAAGTCTCTTCACAAGCTGACAGAAACACAAATATCGAGCCCCAAGCTCCTATCATTATAGCAGAACCTGGAGCAAACTCACAGTTTACTAAGGCTAATCTAATGCCTATGGGTTATAACAATAATCCCAATAAGCATATGAGCAAGCGTCAGCGTGCCATTGAGAGAAAACAAATGCAACAGCAGCGCAGGCAGATGATGCAAGCAGAGACAATGTTTGACTTCGATGGAATTCTGAGTGCCTATGGAGTGCTTGAAATAATGCCGGAAGGTTTTGGATTTCTAAGATCAAGTGATTATAATTATCTTGCATCTCCAGATGATGTATATGTATCTCAGATTCAAATTAAGGAATATGGACTTAAGTCTGGCGATGTGGTAGAATGCGCAATTCGCCCCCCTCGTGAAGGAGAAAAATATTACCCTCTTTGTAAAGTATTGAGTATTAATGGACTTTCTCCAGAAGTAGTACGTGATCGCATACCGTTTGAACATCTTGTCCCGCTTTTCCCTGATGAGAAATTTAATTTGACAGGAGGAAAGACTTGCAATATCTCAACGAGAGTGGTAGACATGTTTGCACCAATAGGAAAAGGGCAACGAGCACTCATAGTAGCACCTCCCAAAACAGGTAAGACAATTTTGCTCAAAGATATAGCAAATTCCATAGCAGAAAATCATCCCGAGACTTATATCATCATGCTGCTCATTGATGAGCGTCCTGAGGAAGTTACAGATATGGCCCGCAGTGTAAATGCTGAAGTTATAGCCTCAACATTTGATGAACCGGCAGAACGCCATGTTAAGATTGCGGGTATTGTGCTTGAAAAGGCTAAGCGTTTAGTAGAAAGCGGCCACGATGTTGTGATTATGCTTGACTCCATCACTCGCCTTGCAAGAGCATATAATACAGTAAGTCCGGCAAGTGGAAAAATTCTTTCAGGAGGTGTAGATGCCAATGCACTGCAGAAGCCGAAGCGATTCTTTGGAGCCGCCAGAAACATAGAACATGGAGGATCTCTAACTATTATTGCCACTGCACTTACCGAAACATCAAGCAAGATGGATGAAGTGATCTTTGAGGAATTCAAAGGAACAGGCAATATGGAGCTTCAGCTTGACCGCAAGTTGAGCAACAAGCGTATCTTCCCGGCAGTAGATATCATTGCTTCATCAACTCGTCGAGATGATTTGCTACTGAGTGAGGAAGTTCTCAATCGTATGTGGGTGCTCCGTAATTTCCTTGGGGACATGACATCTCTTGAAGCAATGGAATTTATAAGGAAACGAATGGAGTTGACACGAAATAATGAGGAATTGCTTGTAACGATGGACAAGTAACTTCATTTTTTCTGAGAATCATATGGGCAGGACAGAGATTTTTCCGTCTTGCCCTTTATGAAATATATAGGATATAATTATGAGTAATAAAATTCAGAAGACAAATGCTGCCCGATTGCTTGATAAAATGAAGATCGAGTATGAGCTGGTGCCTTATGCGTTTGACCCGGATGACTTAGCTGCTGAACATGTGGCAGAGGAACTTGGTGAACCAATCGAACAAGTATTTAAGACACTCGTTTTGCGCGGCGACAAGACCGGACTCTTCGTATGCGTTGTCGCTGGCAATAGAGAGGTAGATCTTAAGTTGGCCGCTAAAGCTTCTGGTAATAAAAAAGCAGAGATGCTTCCTCTGAAAGAACTCTTGCCTAATACCGGATATATTAGAGGAGGATGCACTTCAATTGGAATGAAGAAGCATTATCCTACATATTTCAGTGAGGAGATGCAAGAATTCGATATTGTATATGTCAGTGCCGGACAAAGGGGACTTCAGTTGAAGCTTTCACCTCTTGATCTTGCCAAAGCAGCTCAGGCAACATTTGCAAAAATTACAGATGACCCGGAATTATGAATACATTCGGAAGAAACTTAAGGCTTACCACTTTTGGCGAAAGCCACGGAAAAGCAATGGGGGGAATCCTTGACGGAATGCCCGGAGGAGTAAAAATAGATATGGATATCATCCTGAGGGAAACCGCGAGAAGACGTCCGGGGCAAAGCCATCTTGTCACCGCCCGTAATGAAAAGGATATTCCGGAATTGTTGTCAGGACTGACAGATGATATGGTGACGCTTGGCACACCGATTGGATTCATAGTGCGTAATACCGACCATCGGAGTAATGATTACGGTGAGATGGCACACCTCTATCGTCCCAATCATGCCGACTTCACATACGATATGCGTTATGGACTTCATGAGGCACGCGGAGGAGGCAGAGCTTCTGCACGAGAGACTCTCAATTGGGTCATAGGAGGAGCCATAGCACGCCAACTGCCTTGCATGAAAAATATATCAGTTCATGCCAAGGTAATTTCCATCGGTGGCATAAAAGGAAATTCTGAACAACTTGCCTCTATTGTGGAAGAAGCTATGAAACGTGGCGATTCAGTAGGAGGAGTAGTGGAATGCACAATAGAGAGTGTTCCTGCAGGATTAGGAAATCCAGTTTTTGGGAAACTCCATGCAAGGTTGGCTCAAGCGTTAATGAGTATCAACGCAGCCAAAGGTTTTGAGTATGGAGACGGTTTTGCTGCAGCCTCAATGTATGGAACCGAGCATGCAGATATATTTACGGCGGAAGATGGTCAAATCAAAACTATGACCAACCATAGTGGAGGCATACAAGGAGGGATAAGCAACGGAATGCCAATTATATTCAGAGTAGCATTTAAACCAACTCCAACTTTGCTACGCGACATCAACACCGTTGATAAAGACGGAAATGAACGGATTCTGAAAGGCAAAGGAAGACATGATCCCTGTGTGGCTTTAAGGGCAGTTCCAGTTGTAGAGGCAATGGCTGTACTTGTGATAGCTGACGAACTTCTTTACAACAATGATTAATAAGATAGGGTTTAAATCTTAATGAATCAATATTATAAAGACTTTAGTGAATATATGCAGGAGGTGTTTCCCGGCATGAAAGTGCAGAAACTATCCATAGATGCAGGATTTACTTGTCCTAATCGAGATGGAAGCATCGGACGCGGAGGTTGCATTTATTGCAATAATGCTTCATTCACACCCGGGTATTGCTCACCTTCTGATCCCGTAGAAGTTCAGATTGAAAAAGGAAAAGGCTTTTTCAGGAGAAAATATCCCGAGATGAAATACTTGGCATATTTCCAAAGCTATACCAACACTTTTGGTCGAAGCACTGAGACGCTCATCAATATGTATAAGAGAGCTTCCGGGATTGCTGATGTTGAAGGTATTATAATTGGAACGCGTCCTGATTGCCTTCCGAATGAACTGCTTGATGAGCTTTCTAAACTTAACAAAGAAAAACCAGTCATTGTAGAAATTGGTGCTGAAACCTCCTTTGACCAAACATTGCGATTGATCAATCGTAATCACACATGGGAGCAGGTGGAAGATGCGGTAGAGCGGCTCAATTCGAGAAAAATAAGAACAGGACTGCACTTGATAGCCGGCTTGCCTGGAGAAGACACAAAGGATATACTTGCTACTATTGGGAAATCTTGTCTACTTCCTATTGACTCTATCAAGATGCATCAACTCCAGATTATAAAAGGAACTCCCCTATTTTATAAATGGAAATCCGGAGAGATTGATGTCGTTCCATTCACACTTGAAGATTATCTTAGACTCTGCGTAGACATAGTGAAGGCAGTTCCACGCAATATATGCATAGAGCGGTTTCTTGCCTCATCACCATCAGAAATGGTCGTAGCACCTAAATGGGGATTGAAAAACTATCAATTCACTAATCTTTTAATGAATAAAATCATTCAATCTTCTCAAACGAAAATGGAGTGACGAGAGGGTATGAAATTATAGACATAGGAGTCATCAGTATAATGAGTGATCATTATGTAAGGAAATATGTGGCTATTGACTTGAAGTCGTTTTATGCTTCGGTGGAGTGTGTCGAGAGGAAGCTTGATCCGCTTGACACTTGCCTTGTCGTGGCAGATGGGGAGCGAACAGAAAAGACAATATGCCTTGCAGTATCTCCAGCATTGAAAGCATACGGAATTAGAGGAAGAGCACGTCTTTTTGAAGTGATTCAAAGAATAAATGATGTAAATGCTCGAAGAGGCAGATCAGGAAGTTCATATTCTAAGAAAATTCTTGATAAGCATCCGGAAGTATCCGTTGAATTTCTTGTGGCTCCCCCAAGAATGGCTTATTACATCGACTACAGCACTCTAATCTATAATGTCTATCTTCGCTACATCGCACCTGAAGACATTCATGTGTATTCAATCGACGAAGTGATAATGGATGTCACATCGTATCTTGCCACTTATAAAATGACTGCTCATGAGCTTGCAGTAAAGATGATCAGGGAAGTACTATCAGAAAGCGGAGTGACAGCTACTGCCGGCATTGGCACGAATATGTATCTGTGTAAAGTTGCAATGGATATAGTAGCAAAAAAGATGCCGGCAGATAAAGATGGGGTGAGGATTGCAGAACTTGACGAAATGAGCTATCGACGCCAACTTTGGGAACATACTCCACTGACAGACTTTTGGAGAGTTGGCCGCGGAATAGCAAGTAAACTTGCACCCTATGGCATACTGACAATGGGTGATATAGCAAGATGCTCATTAAAGAACGAAGATTTTTTATACAAAATGTTTGGAGTGAATGCGGAGTTACTTATCGATCATGCATGGGGTTGGGAACCTGTAACCATGGATTTGGTAAAGGCATACCGTCCGGATACAAGCAGTATGTGCAATGGACAGGTGCTTCACGAACCTTATACATCAGACAGAGCTCGTGTGGTAGCTCTTGAGATGGCAGATTCGGTATCTCTGGAGCTAATTGATAAACGTCTTGTCACAGACCAGCTTGTGCTCACTATTGGATATGACATTGAGTCATTGACAAACCCGGCAATAAGAGGAAAGTATCATGGAAGAGTGAAAACTGATTTTTATGGTCGGAAAGTGCCTGAGCATTCACACGGGACAATAAATATAGACTTGCCAACATCTTCAGGAAGAATAATAATTGACAAAGTAGCAGAACTATACGACAGGATTGTAAATCCTGATTTGCTAATCAGGAGGATAACTATTTCAGTCAACAGACTCGTGAGGGAAGAAGACACGAGAGCGAGACAGAGAACAATCCAGTTAAATCTTTTCGATGATTATGAAGAGTTCAAGAAGCAGCAATATGAAGAGAAATATGAACTTGATAAAGAGAGACGTCGACTTGAAGCTGTAATCAGGATCAAGAAAATGTTTGGCAAGAATGTGATCCTTAAAGGTCTCAACTTCGATGACGGTGCAACGCAAAAAGATAGGAACAGGCAAATAGGAGGGCACCATGAATAGATATGATGATATCATAGAATTGCCTCACTATGAACCGAGGCATAAGCGTATGACATTGGAAAACCGTGCGGCACAATTTGCTCCTTTTGCAGCTTTGACAGGACATGGAGCAGCAATAGAGGAGACTGCCAGACTAACAGATAGACTGACAGAACTCTCCGAAGATGAGCATATCCGACTTTCGCGAATACTTAAATATGCATATGAGAAACATGCCACCGTGACCATTACTTACTTTCAGCCTGATAGATTAAAGTCTGGAGGGAAGTATGACAAGATAAGTGGAGAAATTAAGAAAATTGACGAATTGGAGAGAATTGTCGTACTTTCTGATGGCATGATACTCCCGTTAGATTTCATCATAAATATTAGTTAATGCCGAGATAGCATCGGTCGGAGTTGTCGATTTATGAATGCTTCCGACGTTTTCTTAATAATCATGAGCATTAACTGAAATAAATTTTGTAAATTTGCGTCATGAATCAAAAAGAAAGCTTATCAAAACAGATATATAGCCACTTAGAAGCTTTATTATTGCATATCTGCCTGCTAATTTTTATGATTGCAGCCGGCAGCATGAATGCTTTAGCTCAAGGAGACAGGGACTGGAATCCACATGCAATGCCAGGAGAAGGTGAACCTATGGAGACAGTGAAAGAGCCGTCGGCATGGACACTCACTTACCCTCTTGGTTTCCATATTCCGGCTGAAGTTGACACAGCGCAATATAATTATCAAAGACGAAGCATCCCGACTATGGCGAGTGATGCATGGGCCACCACCGGCAATCTCGGTGCCCCCGGAATGAACTTGCTTTGGTTTGAGAGAGAGAAGCCGAGCGGGTTTCTCTTCTATGATGCCCTTGGATTTTGGATGCCGAGTTTCGCAAAACAAAAATTCCATAATACTTATATCCCTACTACTATACTTCAATATAATTATTGTGGTAATTCGGAGAATCATCAAGACAGACTTCAAGGAGACTTTGCTGGCAATGTCAATAGGCGTATAGGCATAGGAGGGTTCGTAGACTATCTACACTCAAAAGGTTGCTATAACTATCAAGCCGCCAAAAATTTTAATTTCGGACTATCTGCATACTACTATGGAGATAGGTATGAGTTGCAGACTTTCTATCAGCAGTATGCTCACCAAAATTTAGAGAACGGAGGCATCACTGACGACCGTTATATTACAGATCCGGCATCAGTCCAGGGAGGCGTGACATCTGTACAGTATAAAAGTATCCCCACTCGCCTTACAACAGCAAAAAACCTTCTTAATGGAGCTGAATTCTATATGAACCATGCCTATAAGATCGGTTATTGGAGTGAAGAGCAAGTCAATGATACTCTAACGCGCGATATTTATATCCCGGTTATGAAAATCCTATATAGCTTTGACTATCGCCACTATCGACATACCTTCAGCGAAAAGAGCCGAGCACAGGATTTTTGGGAAAATTTCTATTTTGACCAAGCGAGTACATACGATAATACTAAACTCAACAGTTTCAGTAATACTATCGGCATATATTTGATAGAAGGGTTTAGAAAATGGATGAAGTTTGGACTTTCAGCCTACGCAACGTATCAGCTGAATAAATTTACACTCCCTAATTCAGGATATTTAGTAGAGACAGATGATGGTGGATCAACGGATGAACAAAATTCCTCACAAGCGAATTCAGATGGCTTGACACCGCTTCCCCCATCCGGCATTCCTGATGCCAAACATAATCAAAACTTCGTATTTATCGGTGGCAGACTTGAAAAAGCACAAGGATCGATCTTGCGATATAATGCAGACGTAAGATTCGGACTAAGTGGAGATGCAGCTGGAGATCTCGAATTAAATGGTCAGATTATGACGAATATTCCATTGTTTGGCGATACGGTAACTATCGAAGCGCATGGGGGATTTCACAACACGACACCAGATTGGCTTTCGAAGCATTATGTATCCAACCATTTTATATGGAGTAATGATTTTGGGAAAATACGTTCTGTCAAATTCGGTGGTTCTCTCGAAATTCCTTGGACGAGAACTAAAGCCATGATAGATGTTGAGAACATCCAAAACCGCATATATTTTGGAAATGATTTCCTTCCCCATCAACATGGTGGCAATGTCCAGATTATGTCGGTTGGTCTACAGCAAGACTTCAAGGTTGGGATCCTTAACTGGAACAATCGTATTGCATGGCAAGTTTCATCAGATCAGAACATAGTGCCTCTTCCACAGCTCAGCGTATATAGCAACCTCTTCATTAAGGCAAGATTGTTTAAAGTGCTTCATATACAAGTTGGTGTAGACTGTGATTATTATACAAAATACAAAGGATATACCTACCAACCAGCTACAATGACATTCTGCAATCAAGATGACACAGCGTTAGGAGGATATCCATTCTGCAATGCATATATTAACCTGCGACTCTACCGTTGTCGATTCTATGTAATGATGAGCCACGTTAATCAGGGACTTTTCGGAAGTGCCTACAACGAGTTCTCTCTTCCGCATTATCCTATTAACCCACGACGTTTTCAGATCGGCATCGCAGTTGACTTTGCGAATTAATTATTGTTTAATCGATTATTTCTTTTGTCATGAAAGGGCATGTGAGAGAGAATAAACCACGTACGATGCAAATTACAGTCTATGGACTGCTGCTCGTTATCGTAATCATAGCGATGTTTGGATTGCGCCATTTTGCATCAAGAAAAATTGCTCATGATGGAAATGGAGTTAAGGAAGACACTATACATGCTGCCATCGTATATGGTCCTGACAGTTATCGTATCCTCTCATCTGAGGATGGACAAGACAGCATAGTTGGAATAAACTATCACCTTCTTAAAGGTCTTGAACAAGAACTCGGAGTAAAAGTTGTGATGCATCCTGTAATAGACAAAGATCAGGCAATAGCGAAGGTAGCTTCAGGGGAATATGATATTTTCGCGTCCTTACCAGCCGATTCCTATTTAAAACAAGACTTTCTTACCACGCGTGATGTCTACCTTGACAGAATGGTTCTTCTACAATTACGTAACGAAAACGGCTCTCTTCCGGCAAGAAGTGCTTTAGATCTGGATGGCGACACTATCCATGTGGAGAAAGATAGCGCCGCGAAAAGACGGCTTGAAAATCTTCAGAAAGAAATTGGAGGAACCGTCACAATAATCGAGGAACCAGAACTTAGCGAGGAATATCTGGCAATAAAAGTTGCTACATCAGCATGGAAATTTTCAGTGGTAAACGAAAAAACTGCTAAAAAGTTGAAGGAGCAGTATCCGGATCTCGACTACTCCACGCCTGTAAGTTTCACTCAGTTTCAAGTGTGGATAATGCCCCAAGGTAGAGACTCTCTATTGCACCTCGTAGACACGTATCTCAACTCAAAACTTCTTGATAAAACTAAAGATTGAGTCATAGGCAGCGTCACGATGAGGACGCTTGCTAAGTATTAGATCATGAAGACCGGAGTCAATAGTGCAAACTGTCACCGGGGTTGTACTCAATTTTTGTATTCTTTTGCCAACGTCTTGAATCATAAAAGGATCAAGCACAGCATCTCCGTACTGAAAACTTGGATCATAATTACAACCATCTACCTTTCGACTCGAGTGCATTATAAGTAGCGGCACTGCGAGTTTATCAGCATGCTTTTTGACTCTGTTTTGAGTAGATTGAATCTGACCGACCCATGAAAAAGTCACAGGAGGAGAATATATCATTTTCCAATCTGTATTGTAAGTCCATTCTCCGTCAAATTGTCTTAGAAGAGAGTAAGCATACCCATCGCATTTTCCTTGAGGTATTTTCGCATTTTTTATAATAGAAGAAAGATTTCTTACTCCAGGTATCAGCATATGGCGATAGAAAGAATTAAAATTCCAAGCAAGAAATGGCGAATCTGTGACAATTCGTTGCACCGGGACATCCTTTCCCTTGTCAACTCCATAGGAAATGACAGTTAAACCACCGGTAGAATGGCCCCCAAGTGTGATATCCTCAATACCATCACGACGCATCTGAACCACGGCAGAGTCAATGTCGTCATAATACTTTCGCATATCCCTTATATTATAAGGATATTGCCACGGCTCCTTACTTCTCCCATAACGGCGCAAATCGACTGCATAGAAATGATAGCCTGAATCTACAAACCGCTCCCCCATTTCAGATTGGAAGAAATAATCGTTGAAGCCATGAATGTAGAGAAAACCTTTTTTCGAAGGTTTCTTACACTTTAGTCTGACTATCGTGGATCTACAGGGTCCATCAAACTGCTCTCCTTGATTGACATAACGCGCCTCATATCCCGTAAGTATATCGGAATGCCAGGATGTATCAGTTGTTACGGTCTTCGGTCCAGTATATTTAACACTAATATCCCATGCCTTCGCATCGGGACGGACAAATGCCATAGCTATTAGCAAAGGCACTGCAATGATAAGTATCTTTTTCATATCCTTAAAACAAATTCATATCCTTAAAACAAAGAGGTGAATTAGAAGTTTAAGCTATGGAATCCAAAATCTAAATTGATCTGTCAGTATCTACAAATTTTCAAAAATAGTTTATGTTTAGCAAACCATAAGGGCTATCAAGGGTTATAACAATATGGGAAAATATCATGTCTCCCTTCAAAAACAGAATAATATGAAGAAAAACTACCATCTGTTGTTGCTCCTCTTGGTCGTAGTGCTCACGTCGTTGTCTTCTGCGGCGCAGTTGCGCTATGGATTTAGACTTGGTGGATCTTTCGCCAAAGCTTCACTTAGTCATGCACCTGAAATGTCAATGAAAAATGGAAGTGGATTTAGTGGAGGTCTATTACTGGAGTGGCAAATGGGAAATAATGGTTTTGCTCCTGACATCGCTGTCTTATACACGCGTTATAGTTCTCGGTTGATCGACGAGGTTTCGGGGCCAGCCTCAATCGGAAGAAATTTCATTGAGATTCCACTTCATCTCAAATATAAATTTTTTCTTTCTTCCTCCAACAATCTTGTGGCTCCGATGATTTATACCGGACCATCACTCCTAATAAGATTAGGAAAAGGAAATCCAGAACAATTGTCAACTAAATCAGCGCAGCCAGGCTGGGATGTTGGCATTGGATTAGATATCATAAATTTTATCCAACTTTCAGCGGGCTATCGCTTTGGACTCGGAAATGCGGTAGGAGAAAGCGCAGTGCCCGGGGCTTGCCTACGCACCAATGGATGGAACGTGGCTGCAAATATCATCTTTGATTTTTAATGAGTTAAAGTCATACCTATGTAAACCTTAATATAGAAATCTATGAACAAACAGATACTCGATGGCTGCACAGCGGCAGCACATGTGGCATACGCTATGAGTGAAATTGCCACAATTTATCCTATCACTCCGATAGCCTCAATGGGCGACACCGCAAAAAAATGGGGAATGAAGGGGCGTCTCAATCTATTTGGGCAGAAGCTCGAGGTGAGAGAAATGGAGAGTGAACTTGGAGCTGCCGGGGCCGTGCATGGTGCACTTGCTGGAGGAGCGTTGGCAACCACATTTACTTCTTCACAGGGACTGATGCTTATGATTCCCAATATGTATAAGATAGCTGGAGAAATGTTGCCGGCAGTCTTTCATGTGGGATGCCGCTCTCTTGCCAATCATGCGTTATCAATATTTGGCGACCATCAAGACGTGATGGAATGCCGTGCGACAGGTTTTACAATGCTTGTGTCGGCATCTGTGCAAGAAACTATGGATCTCGCGGTAGTGGCTCATATCGCAGCAATAAAAGGCTCTCTCCCGGTGCTGCATTTCTTCGATGGATGGCGTACGAGTTCTGAGATGGACACAATCGACGTGATTGATTATGATAGCATTGCTAAGATAATGCCATATGATGAAGTATTGGCATTCCGAAATCGTGCCATGAATCCGGAGCATCCTGATACCCGTGGCACTGCTCAAAATGCTGATGTATATTTTCAGAACAGCGAGGCGACAAACCGTTATTATGACGCATTCCCACAGATAGTGCAGGAAGCGATGGATTCACTTGCCGGAATCACAGGACGTCAGTATCATTTAGTCGACTATGTAGGCGCACCTGATGCAGACCGAGTTATTGTGATAATGGCTTCCGGTGCAGAGGTGGCTGCTGAGACTTGCGAGTGGCTAAACCGTGAGAAGGGTTATAAGACCGGAGTTCTTAAGGTGCGTCTATACCGTCCATTTCCTGCAGAGGAATTGCTCAAGGCTCTTCCTCCGACAGTAAAATCTATAGCAGTACTTGACCGTACGAAAGAGCCGGGGTCGGTGCATGAGCCTTTATGCCAAGACGTAATCACAACATTATTTGAAGCCGGACGTAGTGATATTAAGGTAATAGGTGGAAGATATGGATTGTCAAGCAAAGAGTTTGACCCCTCAATGGTAAAAGCTATATTTGATGAGCTCGCTTCCGAACAGCCCAAAAGAGTGTTTACAGTAGGTATCAATGATGATGTGACTCATTTATCACTCGCTCCTGAAGAAAGCATAAATACTTTGGCTTCGTCAGATTGTTTTCAGGCTATTCTCTATGGTATCGGTAATGACGGAACTGTTGGAGGCACCAAGCAGGCTGCATCTGTGCTTGCCGGCGACCCCAATCTTTATGCCCAAGCATATTTCAGCTATTCAGCAAAGAAATCAGGTGGCTACACGATTTCTCAGCTTCGAGTGGGACATTCGCCCCTCACTTCAGCATATTCAATCATCGGTGCAGATTATGTTGGCTGCCATAAGACATCATATGTCAATCGCTTTGACATGCTCGACAAGATACGTGAAGGAGGCACATTTGTTCTTAATTCCCCTTGGAGTGACGATCAGATGGTCAAGTTCCTTCCTCAGAAAATGCGGCAACAGATTTCCGACAAGAAACTGAAATTCTATAATATTGATGCTGATTCGATTGCAGCAAAAGTGGGATTAGCACCACGTATCAATATGCCAATGGAGACAGTGATGCTTTCATTGGCGGGAATTATGCCTTTTGAAAAGGCTTACGAAGCATTGCAGCAGACGATAAAGACCACTTATATGCATGAAGGAGGGGAAGTGGTAGATCGCAATCTTAAAGCGATAGCCATGGCTCTCGATGCTCTCCACGAGATTGACTACCAGTCGATAGAAGGTTGGACTTCAACCCCCGACCAACTATCAACACGTCCGGCTCCTGTATATCCCAATGCAGCGCTTAAGAATTTTGTAGAAAAAATCCACAATCCATGTATCCATGGAAAGGGAGACTCCATACCGGTATCTGCTCTCTCGCCCGACGGTGTGATTCCCAATGGCTCCACCGCCTATGAGCATCGTAGAATAGCAACAAGGGTTCCCGTATGGGATGCAGAGAAGTGTGTCGAATGTACAGAATGTTCACTGGTGTGTCCTCACGCTGCAATTCGTCCATTCGTTTTGTCTGAAGCTGAAGCTGCAAATATGCCTGACAGTATTGCCACAAAGGATGCCAAGGGCTCAACGCGACTATCAGGCTATCGCTTCAGAATACAGAATTATCCAGAAGACTGCTTAGGATGCTCTTCTTGCTCACTTATTTGTCCGGGTCATGCACTTACGATGACACCTCTAAACGATGTGCTTGAGCGCGAGATGGCAAATCTTGAATGGCTAAAGACCAATGTGACTACAAAGCCTTCGCTCTTGCCGGTTGCCACCGTCAGCGGTTCGCAGTTGCGTACACCGGGACTGCAATTCTCAGGTGCATGTGCAGGATGCGGCGAGACCCCTTATGTAAAATTGCTTACCCAGCTTTTTGGCAATCGTCTGCTGATTGCCAACGCCACCGGATGTAGTTCCATCTGGGGTGCAGACTATCCATCCTCTGCATATTGCGCCACAGATACCAACGGAAGAGGTCCGGCATGGGCTAACTCTCTATTTGAAGACAATGCTGAGTTTGGATATGGTATACTTCTGGCTATGCTTCATCGGCGTCGTCGGTTGGAAAAAAGTGTGAAGGACTTGATTAAATCTTCGTCAACTCCATCTTATCTCAAGGCTCCACTTGAGGCGTGGCTCAACAGCCGCAACGATTCAGATGCATCAGCTGCAACTGCCGATCAATTGATGTCAATGATCGCTCCTATGGCTAAGGAGAATCCTGAGTTGAAGTCTTTGCTTGACCAACGTGATATGTTGGCATCAAAGACGGTATGGGCAATTGGAGGAGATGGCTGGGCATATGATATAGGTTTTGCCGGCCTGGACCATGTGCTTGCTTCAGGCGAGCCAATAAAGATTCTGGTAATGGACACCGAATGTTATTCCAACACTGGTGGTCAGTTATCAAAAGCCACTCCTCGGGCAGCCGTTGCAAAATACGCGCCCGATGGGAAGTCGACACCAAAAAAGAATTTGGGACGAATGATGATGACTTATGGAAATGTCTATGTAGCATCCATTGCATTGGGAGCCAACTATCAGCAAGCAATTGATGCTCTTACTGAAGCTGAGCGTTATCCGGGTCCTGCAATAGTCATTGCTTACTGTCCATGTCTAAATCACGGTATTCGTCCGGGACTCGGACATTCTATCGTAGAGGAACGTCGTGCAGTAGAGGCTGGATATTGGCCCCTTTATCGATTCAATCCTGCCAACGAAGATGATCCTCTGACAATTGACAGTGTGATTCCCGGACCTGACAACAGTGGACACAACGGCTCGTCTCCGCTTACCACTTCTCCATCATATCCAGGCTCACCTGAGCCTCTTGATGATGTGCACGGCTTCATTATGGGTGATGACCGATATATGGACCTGCAGATGGTAGATCCCAAGAGAGCTGGCATCCTCCGCCCGTGTCTACAAGAAGACTGCAATATAGAAAATGAAGCACTCAAGAAGCTAAGCGAATAAATAAGCGCACGAAGATCACAATTTCATCAGATATGTAAAAAATTTAATAGTATTAGAGCCCATCTCAAAAATTTGAGATGAGCTCTAAATCGTGAATATAAAATTCAGCTTGAATGCAACTTTTTTTTGCTTTCTATCGTTTTATTTACTAACTTTGTCTTTGACAAACAAACTGACGGAACTATGGAAGAAAACAAGGCACCAGAAAACAGACTTCCTCTCTCCCTACTGCGTCATTGCCGCGACCTTTATGAAGAAGTGGCAAAAGCCGCCTCATTCTCAGAAGATGCAGACAGCCTCATGCGCTCCCTTCTCAAGAAAACTTGCGCCAATGGGAAATCAGCCTATGATGAAAAGGGACTCCCAAGAATGGCTCTTGCTCTTGAGACAGCTGATGCTTTCGCTCATTTCATAGATGCCGACACCAACATTATCCTGGCAATTTTGCTCTGCGATTTCTATGGAGAAGTAATTTCTCTTCAGGAGATCGAACAATCATTTGGCCCGGACGTGGCAGAGATGATCAAAGGAATTGAGACAGTGGCTCAGTTCTCAGCAAAACGCAACCTTCAAAACCAAGATAATTTCCGAGGGCTGATGCTCTCGCTTGCCGATGATATCCGCGTCATAATAATAATGATAGTGCGCGATCTTGTGCTGATGCGCCGCATCAACCTTCATCCCGATACCGAATGGGTCAGCAACATGGCATTTGAAGCCAATGTGCTCTATGCACAGCTCGCTCACCGACTTGGTCTTTACAAGATCAAAGGAGAACTTGAAGATCTCTCGCTTAAATACACCAACCGAGAGATCTACAAGCAAATTGCCAACAAACTAAACGAGACAAAACGCTCACGCGATGCCTACGTAGAAAAATTCATAGCTCCGGTAAAGAAAAAACTTGAAGATGCCGGGCTCACTTTCTCTATAAAGGGACGCACTAAGTCAATATCATCCATATGGGCGAAGATGAGGAAACAAAAAGTTGACCTCGACCGTATCTACGACCTCTTTGCAATCCGTGTCATCATCGACACTCCCCCGGAAAAAGAGAAAAGCGACTGTTGGCTCGCCTACTCCATACTTACTGATATGTACACCCCAAACCCCTCGCGTATGCGCGATTGGATATCAATACCCAAAAGCAATGGGTATGAGAGCCTCCACGCAACTGTGATGGGACCTGATTCGAAGTGGGTGGAAGTGCAGTTCCGCACCAAGAGGATGGACCTTGTTGCAGAAAAAGGACTGGCGGCACACTGGCGCTACAAAGGAGTAAAGTCTGATTCCACCGACCAGTGGATGAACAATATCCGCGATATCCTTGAAGCTGGCAAGGATGATCCTATGCAGCTGATGAAGGATATCAGAATGGATATCTACACTAAGGAGGTCTATGCATTCACTCCTAAAGGAGATCTTTTCAAATTACCCGCTGGAGCGACAGTACTTGATTTCGCATTTTACATTCATACGAATGTCGGCGCACACTGCACAGGAGCCATTGTCAATGGTCGCCATCGCAAGATAAGCCATGTCATCCAAAGTGGAGACACTGTTGAGATACTTACTTCTGCCACCCAGTCGCCAAAGTCTGACTGGATGAACATTGTAGTCAGTTCAAAGAGTCGCAACAAGATCCGCCAGAAACTACATGAGCAACTCCAAGCACGAGCCGAACTCGGCAAGGAAGAGCTTATGCGACGTGCGAAAAACCGCAAAATCGAGATTGATGAGTCTATTATGATGAAGCTCATCAAGAAAGAAGGCTACAAGTATGTCAATGAATTTTTTGCCGACATTTCTGATGGCAAAGTGGATGCCGGAAAATTCATCAACACATATCAATTAGCTATAGCCCCAGAAGACCATGCTGAACGCACAACTGCTGAAGATTTTGAGTTAATACGTGATGATAATGAATCAGCAGGCGAGGTATTGACGATAGGGGAAAAATCCATCAAAGGGCTCAGTTATAAGTTTGCAAAATGCTGCAATCCTATATATGGAGATAAAGTATTTGGGTTTATATCTTCTGATGGGATGGTGAAGATACATAAGACCGACTGCCCAAATGCAGCCAATATCCGCGGACGCTACCCCTACCGACTGATAAGAGTGGAATGGAGTGGCAAGGGAGGATCTGAACTTCCGGTTCAACTCCGAATCGTAGGTCAAGATGATATAGGAATTGTAGCCAATATCACTTCAATCATAAGTAAGGAGACTAAGGCTTCTCTGCGCAACATAAGAGTTGATTCTAATGATGGGCTTTTTCAGGGATATCTCACACTTGGAGTTTCAGACAACACAGTGCTGTCTGCAATCATCAAGAAGATAAAGACTGTGAAAGGAGTAAAAGAGGTGATCAGAATTTAATTCCTTAAAAGGAGAAATATTTTTTTAAGATATATAAGATGTATAAAAATTATAAGATATATAAAAATCTGATTTTGACTTTCGTAGGGATATGCGTTTTGGTTGCATGCGGCGCTTGCAGGAGGCGTAATGCAGCTAAGGAGCGAGTGCAAGCAGAACGAGAGAAATGGGAGGCATCCCTACCTGACTCATTGAAGGCAGTGGAGCGACAGACAGATTCCATAAAGATGGAACTGCAAGCACTCAACAACTCTTTTGAGGCCATGGTGCATACCTTTGAATATGTCGACAATCCGCGGGAAGTGGAAGGATACTATATTTCCGGTGCTTGGAAAGGTATCTATCCATTGAAAAAAACTGGATTGGTAGCGAGAATCACAAAAAATGAAAAACTTGAGCTTATCGCTGCGCTTGCAGGAGGTGCTCATTTCGATAGATTGCGTGTTGAAGCAAATGGCGCGACCGCAGAAACTTCCGTTGTGCCTCATGACCAAGCTCTCAACTACCGCATGACCGGACTTAACACAGTGTGTTTCTCTGACAGTGCCGCTACTTCATGCGCCAAGCTTATAGCTGAAAGTAATGGTTCAGATATCAAAATATTTTATCTCGAAGGAGAACGTCAGACCGGTGTACTATCCTATCCAAAGCAAGATCAATCCATCATGATGTCGACATGGAATCTTTTCGAGGTAGCTTCCCGCATATCTCGCGATGAACGAATGATTCCAATGCTCGCAAAAAAAGGAGCCATAATCAATCAAAAGATCGAAGCCCTAAAGCAACGATGAGCTATTAACAATTAACGATCAAATATATAACCCTTAAAATAATAAATAACATGAATCTATCATCCAAAGACCTCGAAACACTCGAAAAAAGAGGCATTTCAGAGGAAAAACTCGAAGAACAACTTAAAATGCTCACAGAAGGGTTTCCCTTCTTGAAGATAGAAGCAGCCGTGACACCCGGTCATGGACTGACAGTACCATCGCCAGAGCTAATCCACCAGAGCGAGGAAATGTGGAAGAAATATCTTGCCGGGGGAGCTAAAGTGATGAAAATGGTGCCAGCCAGTGGAGCGGCGTCCCGTATGTTTAAAGACCTTTTCTCTTTCCTCAATGGCAAGAGTAATAAACCAGACAATGACTTCATGAAGAAATTTTTCGAGAATATCGAAAATTTCGCCTTCTTCGGAAAACTAAATTTCCTATGCCTACAGCTTTTTGGCTATAGTGTAGCAAGTCTTATCACTATGGGAAGATATAAAGATGTGATCGATGTGCTACTCAACAAAGTTGGCCTTAACTATGGAAAACTACCAAAGGCCCTTCTGGAATTCCACAAAGAAATGGGTGGAAGCCGCACACCGCTTCAGGAGCATCTTGCCGAAGGCGCACAATATGCAGCTGGGAAAGACGGAAAAGTTCATCTTCATTTCACCGTTTCTGAAGAGCATGTTCCCCTTGTTGAGGCTAAGCTTGAAGAAATCAAAGCTCTTATGGAGCATTCATACGGTGTAGAATATGACATCACTCTCAGTGTGCAGAAACCTTCTACAGACACTGTAGCTTCAAATATGGACGGAACCCCATATTATGAGAATGAGGAACTTTTCTTCCGTCCCGGTGGTCACGGAGCACTTATCGAAAACCTTAACGATCTGGATGCCGACGTAATCTTCATCAAGAACATCGATAATCTCGTGCCGGATGCACTCCGCCAACCTACCATTACCTATAAAATGGTGCTCGGAGGGATACTTGTAGGTATAAAGAGAAAGATAGACCAGTATTGTGAGAAGCTCGCCAAGGGTCTACCTTCTGGAGAGGAAATGGTAGAGATGCTCGACTTTTTACGTCATAAACTCTGTGTGACACATGACAAGGCTTCTGAAATGACACCGGAAGAACTCCGCGATTATCTCTTCAGCAAATTCAACCGTCCTACCCGCGTCTGCGGTATGGTGAAGAACGAGGGTGAACCCGGTGGTGGTCCGTTCCTTGTATACAATCCTGACGGCACGGTAAGTCCACAGATTCTTGAGTCTTCACAGATCAATCCTAATGATAAGGAAGCTCAGAAACTGCTAAAGGAGGCAACCCACTTCAATCCTGTTGACCTCGTAGTATGCACAAAGGACTATAAGGGTGAGAAATTCTATCTTCCAGACTATGTAGACAAAGCAACAGGCTTCATCTCTATCAAAAGCCGTGAAGGTGTGGAGATTAAGGCACTGGAGCTTCCTGGACTCTGGAACGGCGCAATGAGCGACTGGAACACTGTAATGGTAGAAGTTCCCGTAGAGACCTTCAATCCGGTAAAGACTGTCAACGACCTACTGCGTCCTACTCATCAACCTTCTTGATTAGATAAGGATTATAAATAATTTGAAAGGCAGCTACTTGCAATAACTGGTAGCTGCCTTTCTTAATTTTCACATTATTACTTATCTACGCAATAGTTTGGCATTGCCTAATAATTTCCCTTCTTTTTCAGCACGCAAGATATAAGCACCCGCCGAAACATTCGGATAGATCTTCAAGCAGTCGCCGGAGTTTGCGTTGAAAGAATTCGAGAGCATACATCTTCCTTCCAATGAAAAAAGTGATAAAGTTATCCGACCGGCATCCGATACTCTCACTGTTAATTCAGAATCGAATATCCTTGGAGAAACATCCAAAATATTCTCAGCTTCGACTATCGACACATCATCCGGATCAGGAAGAAAAATTGATAATTTTTTTTCCGAAAGTCCATATTCATTTTCTACAAACATACTTGCAGTAAAACCTTTTATTGATTCTGTCGCATTCGGATAAGACAAAATGATATATCCATCCTCCCCATTGTCTTGGCGATCGATGACCGAAGCCCCTGGAGTGTACCAAGAGACAACAGGAGTCATCGAAAAGGATTCTCCTGCAGTGAAGGGGCAACCCGTACAGAATGCAGGAGCTCGCCATTCGAGCGTGCCTTGTCCTTCAACTTCTGTATCTTGATAACCATGTATTCCTGCCTTAAACTCACCGGAAGCCTTATTCTCGAAAAGCAATTCTTTGTCAGCGTCAGACTCAAAGTCAAAGAATCCTATCACTCCCTCAGGAAGAGTCTCAGCCTTTACATCTGCCATCGCGAGAGCCGCATCTTCCTCAGCAAGAGCCTTCTGCCATACCATGAAGTTATCAACATTTCCTCTCACCGAACCATTCTTGTGAAGATAGCCTCCGAAAGCAACCACATTATCCTTCTTCCAAACTCCCACAGGACCAACAAACCCAACGTCGCCATCCTGCTCCTCATCACCAAGCGACCATGAAGTGATCTCCTGGCGCTCCCCATTGATGAATAAAGCTGGTTTTACACCTCCATTCTCGTCAAACTCAAAAGAATAAGCCATATGATACCAAGCGCCTGGATATAGTTTCATGCCATCAAAGCGATAAGATGCATCTTTTCCAGACGCCATGCGTATTGTGAAAGCATCGCTCCTTCCATCTTCAGTAAGAGTATGCCACATCCATCCCCAATTGTTGACAGCCCATGGATCGCCTTTATGACGGATATTGAAAGCATGCACTGATTTATGGCTGAAACTTTCCGGTCTGAACCAGAAGCTTACAGCAAAAGACTCATTAGGATCCAAATCTGTATCTTTAAAACGAAAACCAAGTCCGTTATCGCCAATCTTCACGCCTCTCGGCAGACGGGAGCCTCCTGCATCAACTCGATATTCTATCTTGGGAGTGGTAGTATTCAGAAAGATTGCTGTTGGCATAAAATCATTCATTCCCTCACGGACTTCACATCCTTGACATTCCAACGAAAGAATTTGAGGCACATCTCCACTCTTCTCCCCAGTAACCTGTACGAATCCTTTCAACACACGCTTTGTTTCAACTCTTCTTGACTCAAAGTTTTCAAAACCTTTGACGACAAGATCAAAAATACCAGGAGTTGGCAGTCCTGAATGCACATGCATAGCATAAGCGTCCTTTGACTCTGCAACAACATTTCCATCGGAATCGGTCAAAGACCAGTCAGCAGTCTCATGGTCTGGATCAGCATAATATATTTCAAACCTCTCATTTGGCTTGATTACACAATCTGATATCAAAATATCATCAGAAATTGTATAGACCTCCGAAGGATCCAACCATTCACCCCAACTTATATCACTTTCAGTGTGATGATCCAAAGCAAGTGCACTAACACCGAAACGATACTTAGCCCCACTTCCCATCTGATTTGGAACAGAGAACATCAGTCCAGCCCATGAAGTAGTCATACCCATAAGAACAGGTCCGTCGTATTCCTGCTGTGCATAGAGTTTAAAGAGAGATGTATTTACATCAGAGTTATAGCAGACATCATTACCCTTATCGTTAGGCATATTGAAAATAATCTTAGCATCCACTCCATCATGACGTGCATTCAAGATTTTTGTCGACTCCACTACGGGAGCATCTATAGCCGACTTAAGCGCAGAAGGGCGTTTGATAGAAAATTCACCGAAACGCATGTCAAGATCAGAAGCATTCTTAAAGTGAAGCGCAATCATTGCCACTTCACCACCATTAGGAATCATGATATCGCGGTCCACAGTAAATTTCCGTTCAGTCCAATTCAATGGATTAGCCAAAGCATCTGCCTCCATCACTTTCATACACTCTTCCGCAATCGGATTTGCCTCGTCGCCCTTAAGCGACATGGCAATGAAAGCGTCGGCAGATCCATTTAAAAGCTTATAGCGGAATGTTATCTCGTCTCCCTCCTTCAATTGGAACTCCATCTTGAATAGATGCAAGTATTCATCGATAGCATTCCCAGCCACACGTATGGTAGATCCTCCATTCCAAGCGTCATCCCAAACAAACTCAGCCTCCAAACCATCAGTCGGAAGATCGGCAACATCACGTCCAAGAAAACTTGAAGCAAACCACCACATCCACGTAGGCAAATAATCTTGCGCTGCGATATTGTACCATTCAGAATTATGGCAGCGCTCGCCATTCCAATTAAAGAAGCGACCATTGCCAAGATTGAAGTATGTGATGAAGGGCTCATCATCAAGATTCCACTTAAGGGCAGAACGAGCAGACATCATCTTCGACATTCCAAAAAAGTCATCTTTAGCAGCAGAATATATTAGTGAATTAGTCGTTGCCAAAGATGCGATTGGATTATGTGCTCCATTGGTAAACCAATTCATCATCCTATTTAGGTATGTCTGCTGACGCTTCATTGGAGAAGAACCTTGTTCAGCCCTACTTTCGAAAAACATATTTTCGGAGTGCGCACCCCAAAGACCGATTGAAACCGGATATTGCTCAAGAAGAGTCCAAATTTCCTTGCTTGAATTATGTGGCTCACGCCCTTGCATATTGATTCCACAGTAGATATCGAGTGGAGTTCGACCATAAGATGAAGCATTAGTTACAGTCTTATCGAGAAGGCTTTTATAGTTCCAGTTATAGTTGAGAAACAAGGAAGAACGTATATCGTCGCCATAGCCCCATAGGTCGGCATTATGTGAGGCGAGTCCACGGTCAAATGTAATCTTTCCAGCTTTATTAGTACCATCATACCAAATAAAATCTGCTATTGGATTTCGTCCGGAATCTTTCATGATTTTCAAAGTCTTCTCATGAAGATCAGCCAAACCGGTGACTATTGATGAGGAGCCACTGAATTCTGAATTATAACCGATTCCATCAACACCATAATAAAGCAAGAAATCAGAAAGTTTTTCAGGACCTGCTTCTGCAAGAGATGTCAAAGCCTCTTTCCATTCCTTAGATATATTGCCATATGGAATGGATGCAAGAGTCGTCACAGGCACACCATTTTTATGGGCTACATCAAGAAATCCGGCAGGGACACGGATAAGAGGTGCTGACCAGTCTCCATAATGAGTAATATATGACCACATGGGAAAAACCTCACTGTCGAACACACCGTCAGGAAGAGCGTTGAATTCCTGATTGTTGATAGGAACCCAGAAGATAAGTTTTTTGTCTTTATCTTCACTAAGCTCGACATTTACCTGAGTAGCCTGATTACGGAATCGCTGATGTGGCTTTACTCGAGATATATAGAAATTATCATCATCGCTCCATTTCTTCCCTTTCTCCCAAGCCTTCAGAGCCTCTGGAAAAGCAGAACCAGTGATGCCTTTATCGACATAACCACTTTTGATCTGCTGAGCTCCTGCCACGAGAGGCAGCCCTGCCAGCAGTATACATATATTTTTTAGACACTTCATTTTCAGTACTATCAAATTAATAATATACTCATAGAGTACAAAATTAATCTAAAATTTTTAACTGGCAACAAAAACTTTGTTGAAAAATATTTTTTTATGTGAATAAACCTTTGTGGGGAAATCAGGTCATAAATAACGAGTGTGGGAAACACACTCAATTTTTTTGATTTCGTCAACATTTTCACATTTCCATTATGAACAAACGTATATTTTCTCTCCTTTCAGTTTCGCTTCTCGCAGCGGCGACCCTGATAGCAGCGACAGTCAAAGGAAAGATTGTCGATTCTCAAGGACAACCCCTCATCGGAGCGACCGCTACTCTCCTTGCACTTCCAGATTCAACTATTGTCACCGGGTCGATGACCGACGCCGATGGTGGTTATCTATTTAAAGATCTCAAGCCGAGACGATATGCAATAAAGGCTTCAATGACAGGCATGGATACTGAAACGACAGATTTTACAGTATCCGACACCACCACAGTTATCGAACTTCCAGTGCTAAAACTCTATGATGAGTCAACAGTGCTTAAGGAACTCCTCGTAAAGGGAGTAAAAGCTGCCGTAATAGCCAAAGAAGATACTCTTGAATTCAATGCAGATTCATTTCATACTACGGAAAATGCTGTAGTGGAAGATCTTCTAAAGAAACTTCCCGGTGTAGAAGTAGGTTCGGACGGAAGCATAACATCCAACGGCAAGACGGTATCAAAAATTCTCGTGAATGGCAAGGAATATTTTGGAGATGACCCAACAATGGCTTCAAAAAACTTCAGTGCCAAAGCTGTAGCCAAAGTTCAAGTAGTAGATCGCAAGAGTGAGCAAGCCCGACTTACCGGAGTAGATGATGGAGAGGATGAAACAGTGATCAACCTCGAAGTGAAAAAAGGCATGGAGGAAAGCTGGTTTGGAAATATTCGCGGAGGATATGGCACAGATAACCGTTATGCCGGTAATCTCTTCTTAACAAGAATGGGAGATGGCAACCAATTCACAATTATTGGTCGCGCCAACAACGTCAATGAAATGGGAGGTGGCGACATGCGTGGTGGCAATTTCAGCATGGGAGGCGGAGCCGGCGGCATCACGACATCCCAAATGTTAGGACTAAACTTCGCAGTTGGCGACGAAAAGAAATTTGCCGTTGGCGGTAATGTCCGTTATATGCATAACTCACAAGACGTAAAGAACAATAGCGAGACTATGAACCTTCTACGTGACTCAGTCAGCTATCAGTCTTCTAAGTCTATATCCAACAACGGAAGTCACAGCGTAGGAGGTAACTTTCGATTGAAATGGGAAATCAATGATAACAACACTTTCGATTTCCGTCCCTCATTTAGATACAGCACAAACGATGCGACTTCTTCATCTGAATCACATCTTTTTGCGGGAGATCCGAATAAAACACCCGTCAACAGTCAGATCAACGACCGTACCAATCATGGCAACACGTGGAGTACATCAGGTGACATTACTTTCGTACATCGTTTCCCTCAGAAAAAGGGACGCTCCATCAGTATAAATGCAGAATACTCATTCTCCAATACTAAACAGCACGGTACATCACTTTCAGAGATCACACGCTATCTTATCGAAAACGCCGACAAAGACGAAGATCTATTCCGCTTTACTGACAACAAGACCTGGAACAACAACGTAAGCGCACGAGTGACATGGACAGAGCCTATAGGCAAACCTGGCAATTTCCTTGAATTCGCATATAGAATCAATTCGCGCCGAAATAATTCAGACAAATACGTCTATAATCTCCCGATGGATCTTCTGACCAGATCAGGTGAAGAATATATCATGCCAGACTTTGAATATCTTCCCATTTCCGGATTAGCTTACGATGAAACGCTATCTAATAGTTTCCGCAATGATTTCCTGACACAAAGCATACGTTTGGGGTATCGCTACACTAACAAAGAGCTGAACCTTAATACCGGAATCGAGTTTGTACCATCAAGTAGCAAGAGTATTGACTTGATTCAGTCTGCACGTAATATTCCGAAAAGAAACGTGCTAAACTTTGCGCCATTCTTCCGTCTTCGTTACAAATTTTCAAGAAACAGATCGATCAATGTCCGCTATAACGCCCGTTCATCTGAACCTTCTATTTCACAGTTACAACCGGTAGCCGATGTATCCGATCCTATGAATATAAAGATCGGTAACCCGAATCTAAAACCGACCTTTACACAAAGACTTTTCGCCAACTTCAGCGACTTTGACATGGATACCCAACGATCTCTCTTTGCCATGCTTAATGGGTCATATACGGTCAACAATATCGTGAGCATGACTACAACAGATCCGACTACGGGTGCCCGTACCAGTACATACACCAATACTTCCGGAGACTTCAACATTATGATGCGCGGAATGTATAACCAGCCATTCCGAAACCGTAACTGGCGAGTATTCTGCAACCTGATGGCAAGCTATAGTTCACATGCAAGTTACATAGATGCAGAATACAACCGAAGTGGCGATTACAGTCTGGCTCCACGTGCCGGGATTACATTCTCAACAGAAATCGTACAAATTTCTGCTAATCCTACATATTCATGGCAACTTGCGACAAATACACTTCCCAATCAGAAGAATCGCAAGAATTCAAGTTATGGATTTGACACAGACTTTACTCTCACACTTCCTTTCGGACTACAGATGGGAACCAACCTGCACTACTCTAAGACTGATGGTCTGTCAGCTGGCTACGACTCCCAATCATGGATATGGAATGCCAATATTCTTTATACAATACCAGGGACGTACGGACTCAATGTATTTGCAGAAGCTCATGATCTCCTCGCAGATACAAAAAATATATCGCGAAGAGTCTCATCTGCGGCAATCGTAGATAGCAGTTATAACAACCTTTCGCGCTACTTCATATTTGGACTTAGCTGGCAGTTTAATTCTCTCAACTTCAAGAAAAAGACTGCAGAAGCAGAGGATATTCCTATGATGGGGCCCGGAATGATGGGACCTGGTGGTCGTGGAGAACGTGGCGGCCAGCGTCCGATGGGTCCGCCTCCAGGCGGATTTGGGGGCGGAAGACCATTTTGATTAATTCATAATTCATAATGCATAATTAATTGAGGATTTTGAATTTTTTCTGAATACTTATTATTGAAACAAATATGATTAGAAAAATTGCTGTAATGGTTGCGGCAGCCGGCTTATGGTCGGTTGCCGCTTCCGCAGAGGAGAATCGCGCTTTTGAAATACAAAGAGATATGCCTGTTTTTCTTGACAGCCTTAAGACAGAATTTACTTATCCGATGGCTTGGGGAAACAGTAAAATTTCAGATTTTGGGGAATGGAAGGATACTGCAAAAGGAAAACTCGTGGAAGAAATGCTGCTTCCTCCACCTCGGGCAAATTCATACGACATGGTGATTCTTGAGTCGGAGAAGCGAGACGGTTACACTGCTCATAAGATTGAGTTTAACCTCACAAAATATTCAAGAGTGAAGGGATACTTGCTCGTGCCGGATGGGGAGGGACCTTACCCCGCTATTGTTGCTCTTCATGACCATGGTGCTCACTTCACAATCGGCAAAGAGAAGATGGTGCGTCCATTCAATGTAGATCAGTCAATACTCGATGACAGCGATGCATGGGCCAACAATCTATATGAGGGGCAATATGTCGGGGATTATCTTGCAAAGAATGGATATGTCGTGCTTTCCACTGATGCGCTGATGTGGGGAGAACGCGGATGCAAGGAAGGAAGCGACAACACACACTTGGCAAGCGTAGCTGGCAACATGCTCCTTCTTGGGCGCAATCTGGCATCTTGGATGACCTATGAAGACTCCTATGCGACTGAATTTCTCGCAAGTTTGCCTGAGGTAGATTCTGAGAGAATCGGCTGCACAGGATTATCTATGGGGGGCTACCGCACATTCATGCTTGCCGCCCTCTCCCCTCTCATAAAGGCAAGTGTAGGCGTATGCTGGATGACCACACAAGACGCAATGATGGACTGGAAATACGGACGTC
>CAZGGB010000016.1:0-47257 GCA_964525115.1 uncultured Sangeribacter sp.
AAGATCTTATGCCGCTCTTTTCAAAAGAGGCTTCTCTTCAGGAGATGAACGATACTGACCGTTTCATAGAAATTCCGGAAGAAGTGCGGGAGATGTATAAAATATATCGTCCTACTCCTCTTGTCAGGGCGAGAGGACTCGAAAAGGCACTCGGAACTAAGGCTCACATTTATTTCAAAAATGAGAGTGTAAGTCCGGTCGGTAGCCACAAACTTAATTCAGCTATTCCTCAGGCATATTTCTGCAAGAAAGAGGGAGTGACAAACATCACTACAGAGACGGGTGCCGGACAATGGGGGGCTGCTCTTTCGCTGGCTGCAAAACATTTCGGACTAAATCTTGCAGTCTATATGGTTAAGGTTTCATTCAATCAAAAGCCTTATCGTCGCTCTATTATGCAGACATATGGTGCAGAAGTGATAGCTTCTCCTTCAATGTCTACAAAGGCTGGGCGCAAGATTATTACTGAAAATCCAAACTATCAAGGTTCTCTTGGAACTGCTATCTCTGAGGCTGTAGAACTTGCAATGGCTACTGAAAACTGTAAGTATGTTCTTGGTTCTGTCCTCAATCATGTGGCTCTTCATCAGACTATCATTGGCCTGGAAGCTGAAAAACAGATGGAAATGGCAGGGGAGTACCCTGATATCGTGATCGGATGCTTTGGTGGCGGTAGCAACTTCTCCGGTATTTCATTCCCATTCATGCGCCACAACTTTAGCGGAGAAAGAAACACTCGTTTCATTGCCGCAGAACCGGAATCTTGTCCGAAGCTGACTCGCGGAAAACTCCGTTATGATTTCGGTGACGAAGCTGGCTACACTCCTATGATACCTATGTATACTTTGGGTCATGATTTCGCTCCTGCCAATATTCATGCCGGTGGTTTGCGCTATCATGGTGCCGGGTCTGTGGTCAGCCAACTCAAAAGTCAGGATCTAATGGAAGCAGTCGACATTCCTCAGCTCGAGACTTTTGCGGCTGCAACTCTATTTGCTCAGACAGAAGGTATCATTCCTGCTCCGGAAAGTTCGCATGCAATCGCAGCAGCCATACGCGAAGCTAAAAAAGCCAATGAGGAGGGAACTGCTCCTGTTATCTTATTCAATCTTTCTGGTCATGGTCTCATTGACATGGCAGCCTACGACAGCTATATCTCCGGCGACCTCGCCAACTATCACGTTTCTGATGAAATGATCGAAAAGAACACTAAAAATCTCAAAAATATATAATAAGCCTTTTCCACCTAATTTTATTTCTTTGGACGTCAAATAATCTTCAATAAAAAATCCTTGCAGACATCTATCTGCAAGGATTTTTCTATTGAAACTAATTAAATATCATTTGTTTACTTGATACTTGTTCCAACCATCTTTGAGGTAAGCCAAAACTTGCTCAGCTGCAGCCACTCCAGCATTGAAATTCGCTTCAGCTGTCTGTGCACCCATCTTTTTGGGTGTAAAGAATACTCTGGCGCCAAACTTCTTTTCGAATTCTTCAGCAGCGTCAGGCTTTATATCGCTGACATAGCGGAGGTCCGGACGTTCTTCAAGAGCCTTGATGAGTCCAGCTTCATCTATCACTTCCTTACGGGCTGTATTGACGAGTACGCCACCCTTTGGCATCTTCATCACCAAATCATAGCCAATACTTCCCTTAGTTTCAGCAGTTGCAGGAATGTGGAGGGATACGAAATCATTTTCTGAGAAAAGGGCATCCACATCATGAACAGGTCGAACCCCTTCGGCTTCCATCACGGCATCATCCACAAACTTGTCGAGAGCGGATATCTTCATGCCAAAGCCCTTAGCAATTCTTGCCACATTTCGTCCTACCTGGCCAAATGCATATATACCGAGGTTTTTGTCTTTCAGTTCAGAACCTGATTTGCCGTTGTATTGATTGCGACACATCATAACGACCATACCGAACACGAGCTCTGCAACTGCATTCGAATTCTGACCCGGAGTATTCATCACGCAAATACCATGCTTGGTGGCAGCTTCAAGATCGATGTTGTCATATCCGGCACCTGCGCGCACTATCACCTTAAGCTTGGGAGCAGAAGCCATGACTTCCTCATCCACTTTGTCGCTTCTTACGATCAGACCTTCAGCATCTTTTACCGCTTCAAGAAGATCCTCGCGAGTACCCATCTCTACGAGCTTAAGCTCATTGCCACTCGAGTTTATTGTGTTGGCGATAGCCTTAACAGCGTTTGAAGCAAAAGGCTTCTCCGTAAATACCAATATTTTCATATTGCAAAAATTGAATTAATGAAGTGATTCAAATTCATGCATGCATTCTACAAGAGCATCTACCGACTCCATTGGAAGGGCATTGTAGAGAGATGCACGGAATCCGCCTACGTCACGGTGACCCTTAATGCCAATGATTCCCTTAGAAGTAGCGAAGTCGATGAAGTCCTTTTCGAATTCAGCATATTCAGGCTTCATCACGAAGCATACATTCATGATAGAACGAGAGGGCTTGTCCTGAACAGTTGCAACAAACATCTTGCTTGTATCGATAGCTTCATAAAGACGTGCTGCCTTTGCAAGGTCCATCTTTTCAATCTCACGGATGCCTCCAAGACTCTTATAGTATTTGAGAGTCTGAAGAGCTGCAAAGATCGGGAGAACAGGAGGAGTATTGAACATTGACCCCTTATCTACATGTGTCTTATATTTAAGCATAGTCGGTATCACACGACTTACTTTGTCGAGAGCAGCGTCTTTAACGATACAGATTGTCACTCCTGAAGGAGCAAGGTTTTTCTGTGCGCCTGCATAAATAAGATCGTATTTGCTCACATCTACGGGACGAGAGAAAATATCAGAACTCATATCGCATATCATCGGCACACATACTTCAGGATCTTTACGGATTTCTGTTCCGTAGATAGTATTGTTGGAAGTATAGTGGAAATAGTCAACATCTGATGGCACTGTCCAACCCGTAGGAATAACAGTGTATTTGGAATCTTTTCCTGATGCAACTACATCTACCTCTCCGAAGAGCTTAGCTTCTTTGATTGCCTTGGTAGCCCATACGCCGGTGTCGAGATAAGCAGCTTTAGTATTTAGGAAATTCATCGGCGCCATTGCGAATTGAAGACTTGCACCCCCTCCAAGGAACAGGACACTGTAGCCATCAGGCACTTCAAGCAATTCTTTTACAAGAGCTACCGCCTCATCTACGACAGCTTGAAACTGTTTGCTACGGTGAGAGATTTCAAGGATCGAAAGACCCATGTCAGCGAAGTCGATGATAGCATCCGCTGTATTCTTGATGGTGTACTGGCTCAAAATTGATGGGCCTGCATAGAAATTGTGTTTCTTCATCTGATAATATTTTTGATGGATGAATGTTTACTATCTCATTGAGAGCTGTAATGACATCTCTCAAGTGCAAATTTAATAAATTAATATCATTTTGCCAACTCTTTAACCAATATTTTTATGCAACCGAATATGTTTTATAACATATTGAAATAAGACTTCCTTTAGATCGTCTGCTGTTTAAGTTTCTCTACATACTCGTCGATGCGATGCAACTCACCTGGAATGTCAATTTCTTGTGGGCAATGTGGTGCACACTGGCCGCATCCGATGCAATGGCTCGCTTGTCTCAATTTAGGGACCGACCTGTCATATCCCACAAGGAAAGCTCTTCTTGCCTCAGCATATTTTGGAGATTGACTCGAAGTGGGGATATTATCTTCGTTCACACATTTATTATAATGAAGAAGATTTGCTGGGATGTCGATTCCATAAGGGCATGGCATGCAGTATTTACAGTCGTTGCATGGGACAGTCGGATATTGCTTCATAATGTCTGCCGTCTCTTGCAGGAAATATAAGTCTTCTTCTGTAAGAGGATTTAGCGGACTATACGTATGAAGATTATCCTGAAGATGCTCCATATAAGTCATTCCGCTCAATACGGTAAGCACATCGGGGTGAGTTCCGGCAAAGCGAAATGCCCAGGATGCAACACTCTCTTCCGGATTGCGCTGCTTCAGTCTATTGGCAATATTGTCAGGAACTTTTGCGAGACGTCCTCCTAAAAGGGGCTCCATAATTACTGCTGGAATCCCTCGCTTCTCAAGCTCGTCATATAGATAATGAGCGTTGACACTCAAAGGCTCTTCATCCTTAGAGCGTTTCCAGTCCAAATAGTTTAGCTGAATCTGAACGAAATCCCATTTATACTCATCATGCTTAGAAAGAAGGTAATCAAACACTTCTATATCGCCGTGATATGAAAATCCAAGATTTTTAATACGCCCTTCCTCTCTTTCTTTTAGCAGGAAATCAAGGATGCCATTGTCTATGTATCTTTGTCGAAGATTGTCCAAGCCTCCACCTCCTACTGCATGAAGGAGCATATAATCTATATAATCCGTTTGAAGTTCTTTCAAAGAATTATTATACATAGCTATTGAAGCTTCTCTCGTCTGCGTCTGTGGTGCAAAATTTGAGAGTTTCGTGGCTATATAATAGCTATCTCTTGGATGTCGGCTTAAGGCGATGCCTGTGTAGGATTCTGATTTCCCTTTGCAATAGGCAGGTGACGTATCGAAATAATTCACTCCGTTTTCAAGCGCAGTGTCTACAAGACGATTGACCATTTCCTGATCAATTTCATCATTACCTTCCGTTCCATCCTCGGATGGTTTTGTCGGCCATCGCATGCATCCATATCCAAGGATTGACACCTTTTCTCCTGTTTTAGGATTCTTGCGGTAAGTCATCTCTCCATCATTTGAATCAGGAGCGATGCTTACAGCCTTCTCAGCGTTTTTACATCCGGCAATGGCAAGCCCTGTCAAAGTTGATCCTATTCCAAGTCTTTTAAGAAATACCCTTCGGTTGATTATATTGCTCATATTTGATAAGTCGTCAATCATTAAATAATTCGATGGTTTTCATGTCCTTCTACATATATTGCACTGAAAGGACGTGACGGACAGAGATTCTCACAAGCTCCGCAACCGATGCATCGCTCAGTGTTTACTGCTGGAATCTTAAGTCCATTTTCGGATTCAACCATAGTTATGGCGCCGGTGGGGCAGTGGCGGGCACAATTGCCGCATTCCACGCCATCTGTGATTGGCACACAGTTGGCTTTCACCCAAACCGCATGCCCGATCTGAATTGAAGATTTGTCGGCTGTATCTATTGGTCGGATAGCACCTGTCGGACACACGTCTGAACAGCGCGTACATTCCGGACGACAATAGCCACGCTCGTATGAAGATTCCGGCTGCATGAAATTTTCGATGTCAGTCATCGGACGCAGCACTCCGTTAGGACATGCTGATACGCATAGTTGGCAAGCGGTGCAATGGTTGTGAAGGTTTCTCAGACTGATCGCTCCCGGAGGTGCAATGCGGGTCTTACGTTCTGGAATCTGCTTGTCTTCTATCACAGCGAGTCCGCCATCTACGGTCTTGTCTGCTGCTGACACTGCTGCAGTTGCTCCGAGTATGGCAGCAGTTGAAAGAAACTGGCGTCGAGAATCATCAACATTTTCAGCTTCTGAAGTGCTTTTTCCACTTTTTAGTCCTACATATTTGAATGAAAGGGCACCTTTGTTGCACTTGCCTATGCAGTCGAAGCATGTCACGCAACGTGAATAATCAATCTCATGTTTAGTTATATCAATACAAGATGCCTTGCAATTGCGCGAACATAGCTTGCAATCTACACACTTCGATTTGTCAAGGACAATACGGAAAAGAGAAAAGCGGGAGAAGAAACCAAGTACCGTTCCCACCGGACAGATGGTATTGCAATAAGTTCTGCCATTGCGCCAAGCAAGAATTGCCAGCACCACCAGGGTGACAATGGCAACTATCAATACTCCATATCCATTAGTCCAATATTCCACATTATAAAAAGCATAGCTATTGTGCTGTTCTGCCCAAGAGGCAAGTATATTGTTGCCCCAGACATACACAGGTTTCAATAGACTTGACACAATTCTACCATACGCGCTATATGGGGCAAGCAGAGCTACCATCGAGCTGATTCCGGCTACAATAGCTATCACCATAATGCCAAGAAAGGTATAGCGTAGATTATTTTTTGGTTTAGAATATGAATATCTATTCTTCTTGGCTTTCTTTCCAAACCATCCGAAACCATCCTGCATTATTCCCAACGGACAAATCACAGAGCAATAAAGGCGTCCCAAAAGTAGCGTAAGAATAATAAGACCTATGATGACAACCACATTCAAGGAAAGGAGAGCTGGCAAAAACTGAATTTTTGCCATCCATCCAAAGAGTGCTTGCCAAGTTCCTGTAAAATCGAGGAAAAGTGGCGTGATTAGCAGTATGCTGACAATGGCGAGCAATCTTCTGAATGTCTTCAGAGTATTGTTGGCAGTCCCTTTTTTGACATTATGTCGAGGTTCTGACTTTTCGTTAATTTCCATATTGCGTTTGATATCTTCTGAATTGAATTGTTATTAAAGTTTCAAAATTAATAAAAATTCCCTAATTTCAAAAACAAAATGCAAAAAAAATCGCCAAGTCATATCAATCATCACACTCTCATCCTTTCCAAACATTACGAGAGGGTATCTTAAATGAATGCAAATAATCAAATAAGTAGCTCACAAAAATTAAACGACATTGTAATCCAAACAACCGCAAGGGTCTTGATATGATAACTGCGGCTAATCTTGGCCATCTTGGCATTGTCGCTCAGTCGCTTAGCTCGCTAAGCTCCTTCGCTTCGCAGCCAACCTGACTCAAGATTATCTCGCATTTATCATATCATTAATTTTTGCGAGCTACTTAATGAAATGAACCTTTAAATAGGCATGTTTGTTTAGCATGTAGTAACCAAAACCTATAAACTATATAGAATATTATGAAAGAACTTAAAGGAAGTAAGACCGAAGAATGTCTGTTGGCAGCTTTCGCTGGAGAATCTCAGGCTTGTGTGAAATATTCATTCTATGCTAAAAAAGCTAAGAAAGACGGCTACGAACAGATCGGTGATATCTTCGAGGAAACCTCTAAAAACGAGCATACCCATGCTAAACTCTGGTTCAAATATCTCCATGGTGGCGACGTGCCTGCAACACCTGAAAACCTTACAGATGCAGCAGCCGGCGAAGAGTTTGAATGGGACGATATGTATGTTCGTTTCGCTAAAATCGCACGTGAGGAAGGTTTCACAGAAATCGCAAAGAAATTTGAGATGGTAGGTGAGATTGAACGTACTCACATGGAGCGTTACCGTACACTCCTGAAGAACATCGAAGACGGAATCGTGTTCTCTCGTGACGGCGACCGTATGTGGATGTGCCTTGAATGTGGACATATTCATGTTGGCAAATCAGCACCTCAGAAGTGTCCCGTATGCAGCCATCCGCAAGCATTCTTTGAGCTTCGCCCGGAAAACTATTAAAAAATTACGTAAAAATGCACTCTGAAATGAGAGTGCTAAAAAATACAGGATTCCCATAGGGGAGTCCTGTTTTTTTTGCCCCGTCTCATAAAAAGTTGATGATTTTTGTAACATGAGTGTTTGATTTTTCGTCATGAATATATAGAAGTTGATCAAACAACTTCATAGAATAAAAGTTCATCTGAGAGTTATGACAGACGTAGAGTTCAAGGACATATTATTGCCTTGCTATCGAAGAATGTATGCAGTAGCATATGCAATTCTTCGAAATACCGATGATGCATCTGATACAGTGCAAGATGCGATGTCGGTGCTATGGCAAGGTCATAAAGAGCTTCCGATTCCTGACAATCCGGTCGCATTCTGTTGCACGACAACCAGAAACTCTTGTATCGATCGTCTTCGTCGTGATTCTAAGAGATACTTTGAAAATATTGATAAAGGGAATATGGTTTCTGCAGAAACAGCCACAGACTCCATAGCATCTTACAGCTTGACAAGACAACATATCGTCGATATTCTATCTAATTTCAAAGATAAGCAACGTAAGATACTTCTACTTAATATTTTTAGCCAATTGTCAACTAATGAGATAAGTAAAATAATGGAAGAATCGGAAGAGAATGTTCGCACTATTCTTTGCCGAGGACGAAAAAAGATTAAAGAATGTTTGAAAGATGAAATATAACCACGACATAGACTACATAAGAAGATTGCTTGATAAATATTATCGGGCAGAAACCTTACCGGAAGAAGAGGAAATTCTTGAAAGTTTTTTCAGAGAGGCTAATCCTGTTGATATCCCGAATGGTTTGGAATCTGAACAGAAGATGTTTGCTCTAATTGAGAATATGCATCCTTCTCAAGAAGAAAGTCTGCCTCCCGACGATCTACTGGAAAGACTCAGCAGCATCGTTGAAAAACCAGTGGCAGAAGAAAGAATTAGAAAGAAATTCCATAAAGGGTTTATATATTTTGCAGGCTCAGTGGCTGCTTGCATTATTATTGGATTTCTCATAGTTTTTATGCAACAGCATAATAATGATGCTCCTAACGTAAGGATTGTGGCTGAAACTAAAGAAAAATCAGATCTGCCTGTTTTGGAAAAGATTGTGGAAACTAAAACGGAAATGCCGGAGGTGGGAAACAGGTTAGATGAAGTCAAGCTTACAGCTTCTAATGAAAATGAAGAAGCAGCAGACGGTTTCATTGAAATTACAGATCCAGAAGAGGCGCGAGAGATATTACAAAAAATTGGACAACTCTTGGCTCAAAATGCGGAAGATACTAATGACGCGATGGCTAACATAAGCAATTCCATTGATAGTTATAAAGAAATTTCAAAATCTATTTTACAATGAAAACAAAGAGGTTCTTAATATTCGTAATTATAATGTGCATAATATCAATTCCATGCGCAGCCCAAAGGATACTCTCCGAAGTGTCAAATATAAAAGGGGTTACTTCTGTCTATATTGGGAAAATGATGCTTAAAATGGCGGGGGCTTCTATAGATTTTGGCAGTAATCAGGATGCTGTAGATATTGGAAAACTTTCCAAAGAGCTGACCTCTATAGAGATTATTGAATGTAGTGGCAATTCAGCAGAAAAGGCTGAGAAAGTGTGTAAGAAAGTTTTGTCAAAATTTCCATTGGAAATTGTAACTGAAGTATCAAAAGATAATCAAAAAGTTGAGATATCAGGTGTGCTCGATAAGGATGGTAAAACAATGAATATGCTTCTGATCACAGTAGAGGAAAGCAACGAGTTGGTTTATATTCTTTTGAAGGGGAGAATTTCTATCGAGACTCTTAATGATGCCCTAATATCAGAGTAGAGAATTTTGAAAACAAATAGAGATTATTTATGTTAAAAATACCTATAATATGAAAAGATTATTTTTTATTTTAGCCCTTCTTTTCCCCATCTGCATTGTGCAAGCAACGAGTGTGAATGATATGTTTAAGAAATACAAAAAGATTCCACAAGCCCAATATAAGAAGGTCAAGGGGAAAGAACTCAGAGCACAAATCGACAACGTAACTTCTGAAGAAGAAAAAGAAGTGCTTCGCACGGCTAAAGAAATGCAAATGCTATTGTTTTTCAATGAAGATGAAGACTGGGTGGAAAAAGTTACAACCGACCTTAATTCACTTGAAAATTATAGTCTTGCATTGTCATTTACACATAATAATGGTAAACAATCCATAAATGTCGTATGTGACGGCAACGTATCATCAGAGGCGATGAATGGATTCATTGATTCTTTTATTAATCCCACGATGTCTGTTGATGTCTATGGCGACGAAACATCTAAAAATAGTGATATAATTTTAAAGCCACTTTTCCTAATCAATTTTTCGGGGATGATAGGATTGGTATATCTTGATGGTGAAATAAAGGCGAGCGAAGCATCTAAAGTTCTGAAATTTACGACAGACACTGACACTACAATCAAAGTGGAATGAGTAATTTCATCAGATGAAGATAGTCCTGCAGAAAACAACGAATAAGAGTGACGTTGAAATAACAAGCAGTCTTCGGATTTTTCCGAAGACTGCTTGCTTATTAATCGTTGGTTGTTAATCATTAATCGTTGGTTCAATAGCTTTGTAATTGCCGCTCAAAAGCATGAACGAAAATAGACGAAGCAAGCCATCATAGTAGGCATCAAAATAGCCGTCGTCATATGGTTCATGTTTAGAGTCCCAAAGTCTGGAAGCAAACTCGCGCGACTTTGGGTCGCTGGCTGCCAACGATACAGCGCCTAATGTGCTTACAAGTCCAAGAGAGTGTCTAAGTGACTGATATTCTCCCGCACCAAGCACTCGTTCCACTGCGCTCCCATCAGGTTGATACTGATCTACAAAGGTATCGATACCCTCATTATAAAAGAAATCTTGTATCCTATCTGCATAGTTGCGTTGCCAGTCTGCATCGGCTCCGCTCCAGGCATAATCTATAGCTATGTTTAAGGGAACTCTCCAAGAATCGAACCGGAAATCATCTCCTATTAAGAAGCGGCTATCTCGTGGAGATCCATCATAAGCAGAATAGTCAGGTGTCAGTCCTGTCTTCGGATGCGTGGCTTTGTGAAGATATTTCCTGCTTTTATCAGCACATGACTTCCAGAAATTACTTCTTCCATCGTTTGCCCACTTTGCCCATACTTCATAGAAAGCAGGAATATTATATGAAGGGTCGGTATAGCTACCTCCCCACGGATCCGGAGTGAAAGTTATGATTTTTTCCTCTATATTTATAAGGGGAGCAACACGGTCCATGCCTGTCTTTTGCATTGACTTGTCAAGAATATTACGTGCTTCACTTAAGTAGTCAATACCCGTATCGTTTCCCCAACGGTTAGATGCGAAGATTAATGAAGTAATGAAGAAGAGTTCTCCATCAGATGCAGAGCCATGAGCATTCGGCGTTCCGTCTGTCTTGCAGCTCCATGCAAAATATCCATCATTGGGTCCATCTTGATGCTGCATGTTTTTTTTAGCCCAGCGCCAAAGTTTGTCGAAAATATCCTTTTTATCCAGCTGAACTGCAATCATCATTCCATAAGACATTCCTTCAGTGCGAACATCATGATTCTTCAAATCGCTTATATAAGCAGTCGAATCATCAGCTTCAAAATATACTTTGTTAGGCCCATAAAATACGCCTTCAAATACCTCGTTGAGCTTATCGTTGACTTCCTTTTCTGTATATCCGAGATCTTTGAAGTAGTTTCTGTAGACGCTCGTAGTCATACCTCCACCTTCCATTGGAAGCGCATCAAAACCTAACCAATCAATTTCTGCGTGAGATCCTTTTGTCATAGAAACTTTGAGATCAGTGATCCCGGCTGGAGAATAAACCACAGGTGCTGTCACAGTCTGCCAATCCTTACTTGGAGCAACATTGACGTTTGATATCACGTTGCCATCAGCATCACTGACATTGATAGTACATCCCTTAGGACTTATCACCTTCATAGATATCTCTTTCACCGGTCGCTCACCAAAATCTACACGGTCGTAGCGAAGCCATGCATCTTTTTTTGAGAAAATTACAACCCAGCCTTTGAATGTATCCTTCGGATCAAGATACCTCAATTCCACTCCTTTGGTGCTAATTTCGCTATATCTGTCGATCTGGATATGTTTTCTTGCATCGCTCGTTCCGACACCGCGTAGGGTCGGAGTTACCTTATTGATTGTTCCGTCGGGATTGAAAGTCACTTTATCTATTCTTGCAGAGCGACGCTTATCCATATCAGGAGAATAGTCGTTGTGATGATAAAATAGATACCATTCTCCCTCTTTCTCTACAAGTGAATGATGATTAGTCCAGCATCCGGTCGGAGACTCATCCATTATAAGCCCTTTGAACTCGAAAGGACCAAAAGGATTGTCAGCTATAGCATATGCAAGTGTTTCTGTCTTGTCTTTCACCCAAGGAAAAGTTAGATAATAGATGCCATTACGTTTGAATGCAAATGGCCCCTCCTTAAATCCTTCAGGAAGACCCTCTATTCTTGTGGGTGCAGAGTCAAGCTCCATCATATTGTCTTTAAGACGCGCCACAGAAAGTCCCATTCCACTCCAATAAATGTAACTCTTTCCGTCATCATCAATGAGTACACATGGATCGATTCCCATAACACCCTTTATTGGTCGAGGCATTGCCATGAAAGGACCTTCAGGAGAATTAGCAATAGCGACGCCTATACCAAAACCTCGTTCCATATCTTTTGGCGACGCAGGAAAGTAGAAATAATATCTTCCGTCTTTCTCAACACAGTCAGGAGCCCACATGGCATATGAATTTGGTTTGACCCAAGGGATATTGTTTTGTGTCAGGATCACTCCATGGTCAGTCCAATCCACAAGATTGTCGGATGAAAACACATGATAGTCAGCCATGCAAAACCAATCTTTTAGGTCGTCGATGGGACTCACGATATCGTGAGAAGGGTAGAGGTACATCCTTCCGTTGAAGAGACGAGCAGTTGGATCTGCAGTAAACTGATCATGAATGATAGGATTCTGTGCAATAAGACTCGATGCAAAAGCCAAGAAGCCTATTGAAAATATCTTTCTCATAATTTCAACGTTTTCTGAAGTTCCACTTCGAATTGTCGCTTGAAAAGTCAAATTTTCCCAATGAAGGAGTGCTGTCAGCTATAGAGACAAGTGCAAGCTCTTCATCGCATCCCGGAATTGCCTTTGGCATAATCCTATAAGTACCATCAATCAGTTGCTCGATGCGCCACAGTTGTTCGTCAGACCCTGTAAAATGTTCTACTGTTGATACTTCCTTGTCAGCCGTAGCACATAGAGCCCTGTCGGTCCCTTCAATTGTAATCTTGTAGTAGGGCGCTCCGAGATATCCACCTGCATCCGGCACAGCCGCAACTGTCCATTTCTGATGAGGACGGAACATATAATCTCCAATCCTGACATCAATGTCGCCGGAAGGCCATGTGTCAATCACATCTTCAAGCTTTTGATCGGGGAGAGGCTCTATTGGCTCTGACTGAGGTTCCCAAAAGCGATGAAGTCCTCCTTGCATCCTTACAAAATCAACGGCAAGTTCCAATCCATATCCTCTACGTTCAGATTCAATCTCATACGTATCTTCTACGAATGGCTCTCCAGCTACAGGCCAATCATTTTTCCAAAGGAGTGGAAGCACAGCCAAGACACTTCTTCCCCCTTTATCGAAGTCAGCCTCAAAATGAAGTGACATTTTCTCGACCCCATCATCCTCAATATATCTGCCGAAATGTCCGGCACCCGTGCGACGATTGCCTGAACTTGCCACCATTTTTCCTCCCCCTTCAAGCATATCTCTGCCCATATTGTCAAGGTAAGGACCCTCGACATTTCGAGATCTGCCAACTACGATATTATACGTTGAGTTAGGACCATCGCAACATGTGCCATGCGTGCCAAGCAAATAGTACCATCCGTCACGGTAGAGCAAATCTGTAGCCTCACAATCAATGGCAATATTGATTGGCTCATTACCTTCTTTACGAGCTCCTGTAGCCGGATCAAGCTCTACAAGGCGGATAAATCCAAAATAAGTCCCATACGAGAGCCATAGTCTTCCTGTAGTAGGATCAAGAAGGAGTCCCGGGTCGATCGCATCGCAATCTTCATTTTCTTCAGAATAAGCCACTTCAATTGGTTCTGAATATTCAAAATCGGGAGAATTGGGATCAAGAGTCTTATTCCACATTGTCAGTACTTTGCCGCTATGGCCGCCTCCAAGACCACCCCCTGTTGCACTATAAGCCACAAGATACCTGTCGCCAATCTTCACAACATCTGGAGCTGCGCCTCGTCCTGGTCTGACGCCTCCTCTTTGCCAGTGATAACCATCATCTGAGATAAGACCGCCACCTCCGGTGCCAAATGTATAATATTTTCCATCGCATTTCATGATCGTCGACGGGTCATGAATATAAGGTTCGCCTATCTGAGCGTATGAGCTTGCCGCAGTGAGACACATGACAACCAACGGCAAATAGTATTTTTTGTTTGATTTAGATTTCATGGTGTTAAAGATTACTGATTGTAAAGTTGGTGACCGGTTTTCCATCTTCGTTTATGAATCGAAGACAGAAATCACTCATACCGGGACCATTGATAATGGCACCCCTGATTATATTGCGACCCTTCTTTAATGTAAGGCGTTTCGACATGCAATCGTCCATCACCATACGGCGATCGCCTGAAAGAATTACAGCTTCTTCGCCATTTAGCCACCACATTGATGCAGAATTAGAGCCTACCGACATCCTTACATCTTTAATATCTTCTTCGCAATCTATAGCTGTCACAACCCAAAACAACACTCCATAGTATTGTTTTTCAAGACCCGTAGCAAACCTGAAAAGTTTGACATTGAATAGATTACTATCAAGAGAATACCATTTTAGGGTCTGCTTGCCAACTTTCACTTTTTGACCTGCCTTTGGAAATTCAGTAGCCTGACCTGGAAAATACTCTTTGTTGAAAGCTTCTCTTATATAGCTATCTGTGAAAACAGTGTTGCTCCGGTTAGGTTTGTCGATTGGTTCAAGCATAAGCCATCTTCCTATGAATCCATCGGCATTTGGAGTAGCACTCTTAGTCTGAGGAGTAGAGAAATAGGGAGTAAGACCATCTGCAGGATTCCCTTTTCCTGACACATGAAATGGATTCACACCAATCCCACTTGCCAGAAGTGCATATAAAATGCCCTGCTTCAGAATTTGATTTGTTCTCATGTTATAAATTTAAGGTTGTGTTTTGTTCGCCTGAAACGTGAACTATTCTGTCTACATAGAATGCAAAATTAACAAAAAATAGTATAAACACAATGAAATTTCATAAAAAAAGATAAAAAATACAATTTTGTGGGAAAATAGAGTAACTTCAATTTATATTATTTGTATATTTTGTGCGTTTTTATTAATTTTGTAGGAAATATACAAATAATAGAAATGAAAATACTCTTAGCTGACGCAGGCGCGACCAAGACTGATTGGGTAAAACTCACACTCGGCAATAAATCCGGGAATGAAGAAGAATATTATACAGGCATTGGTATAAGCCCTCTTCATAATGATACAGATATGATAGAGGAAGAACTACGATTGGTGAGAGCATCCCTGGGCGATTCTTTCGACAAGATTCGCTTTTTCGGTGCGGGAATTGGTTCCCCGGTTATTGCCGGCAAGATGGAATCCATCCTGTCTGAAATGTTTTCATGCCGTGATATAAAAGCAGAAAGCGATATGGCGGGGGCTGCCATGGCTTTGCTGGGAAACGGACCTGGCATTACATGTATCATGGGCACTGGTAGCAATTCATGCCACTATAATGGGGAAATGATCGACAGAAAATCTGCCTCTTTAGGATACCTTCTTGATGATGAAGGTGGAGCAGTAGCATTCTGCCGTCGTCTTTTGGCTGATGTGTATAAAGATATTTCTCCTAAAGATATTATTGAAGAATTTAATGCGAGATATTCCTTGACTGTCAGTGATGTAGTAAATAATCTATATAGGAAACCCTCTCCCAACAGATGGATATCCAGCTTCATGCCATTTTTAATTGATCATTTTGCCCATCCTTATATTCAATCACTTTTGGAGAAGCAGACAGAATATTTTTTCGATCGTGAATTCGTAGCTTATTCTGAAAGGGAATTAACTGATGAAGGAATTGGATTCGTTGGATCAGTTGCATATGAACTAAAGCCAATAATAGAAGCGGCTATGCTCAAAAGAGGTTGGAAACTCCGCGCAATTGTCAAAAAGCCACTCGGCTCTCTAATTGAAAATTTTAGAACCCAATTCAAAATATCGACTGAATCATGAAAATTAAGATATTAGTATTATCTGCAATGTTGCTGGGAGTCTCAGCATACGCTCAGGCTCAGGAAGTCAATGACTCGACGGACTCTATAGATATGGGAATCATGTATTTAGACCCATTGTTTGAGTATCCCATTGCTCCGGAAGAACTTGTAGAATTTAGGGAAAAATGTAATTGGCTTGCAAGTAACTTCTGGAATCCTTTAGATATAAAGAATAAGGATGCCGTTGACCAAAATAAACTTAACGATGCTTTCAAGGTGTATGCTACAACTGTCCAGTATGCTGATAAAGATGTTGTGACAGCTGCTGTAGATAAGCTTATGAAGAGTCTTCAAAAGAATCCTATGTTGACCTTTCAAATGATAAAGGCTGCCGAAGAAACTATCTATGGTCCACGTGCTGAGTTTTGGATAGATGAGTTATATACACGCATGCTTGCCGCTGCCATGACCAACAAAAAATTTCCTGCGTCAAAAAGAGTCCGCTATGAGCAGCAACTCAAGCAACTTGAAAATTCTCTGATAGGAAAGACTCCTGCAACTTTCAATTTTGTGCGTCCAAACGGAGACGCTGCTCAGTATTTCCCAATGTCTACTCCTACAATCATAATGTTTGGTGATCCTGACTGCGATGAATGCAGACTGGGGAAATTACGTATGCAATCCAACATCAGCTTCAGCAAGGCTGTGACCGACGGAAAAATAAACGTTCTTTTCATCATCCCTGATGCAGAAACAGGCTGGGAAAAGACTGTGTCTGATTTTCCAAAGCAGTGGAGTATAGGCGCTTCTGACACTGTTGCTGAGATTTATGATATAAGGGAGATTCCTGAAATATATGTTGTCGACTCCGACGGAAAAATTGTCAGCAAGCACATTGGAGTAGTCGATGCAATGTCAATTGCCATGTCTACGATTAAGTAAGATGTAAGATAGTATATAGATCTAAAGTTGAATCTGACTAATTGATAGGCTATGTATCGAAAGAATGTTCTTGGGCTACCCAAAAAGATATATGTGACCACAACCGGTTATAGTTACACACATCTCGGACGTCTCTTTCTTCGTCTGTTTGTTGGAATTATGCTTTTTCAATTTGGTATCCGACAAATTGGAGATGCATCCATTCTTGCAAATAGTTTTCCAGGGGTCTTTGGCATGTCGTCTGAAGCATCACTTTGGACAATGATTTGCATAGAGATAGGATGCAGCTTGTTTATTATGGCTGGATTTCTTACGAGAATAATGATCCTTCCTCCTTTTATAGCAATGACAATGGCAGAATATCATTTGCTCCATGATGTTGCCACCAAAGCATCATATCAGTTAAGTTGGGAGCAACCGGGTTATCTTCCTATTATGTTTCTTGGCATTTATTTCTTCCTGATCTTGGTGGGACCGGGAAAGATTTCAGTGGATTATTTTCTATCGCTTCATCTTTTGCATTCATCAGATCATAGCGAGGATGAACTGGAGGAGGTGTAATGAAAATAGCAGTTTTAATATCAGGAGGTGTAGACAGTGCTGTCACTGTAGACCGTCTTTACAAGCAGGGACATGATCTGCACCTATTCTATATCCGTATCAGTATGGATAACGGAGAAGGTGAGTGCACAGCGGAAGAAGACATTGAAATGTGCACTCTCATAGCTAAAAAATATGGTTTGCCCTTTAAGGTAGTATCTCTGCATGAAGAATATTGGGAATACGTCATGCAGTATGCCCTCGATACTGTGAAAGAGGGTTTAACTCCACATCCGGATATGATGTGCAACAAAATCATTAAATTTGGCTTTTTCGAAGATAGATGGGGGCATGAATTTGATAAGACTGCAACAGGACATTATGCAAAAGTATTGGAAAAAGACGGGAAATACTGGCTTGCAACCGCTCCTGATGCAGTGAAAGACCAGACAGATTTTCTTGCTCAGATAAGCTACGATCAGCTTTCGCATATACTCTTTCCCTTGGGAGATATGACCAAGGAGGAAGTTAGAAATGCTGCTCGTGAGGCACAACTTCCCAATGCTACGAGAAAAGATAGCCAAGGGATATGCTTTCTTGGGAAGATAGACTATAGTGATTTTCTTGAGCGTAAGCTTGGCACAAAGAAAGGTCCTGTGATTGAGATAGAAACAGGACGGAAAATTGGAGAGCATAAGGGATACTGGTTCTATACAATAGGGCAACGCAAAGGTCTGGGGCTCGGAGGTGGACCATGGTTTGTCGTAAGAAAAAATATTCGAGACAACGTCATATATGTCAGTCATGGATATGACACCAAACTCCAATATGGCAAAGTGATTTATATGGATGAAATGCATTGGATCACAGTATACCCATTTGATTCAGATCTTTTTGAAAAAAATGATGAGGGAGCTATCAAAATTTCATTTAAAACACGTCATACTCCAGAATTTTTCGATGGTATTTTGTATCGTACTTATGATAACAGATACGTCATCGAGTCTGAGAGAGAAGTGCAAGGGATCGCCCCGGGACAATATTCAATTATCTACACTCCCGACAAGAAGATATGTCTTGGTTCAGGTATGATTTCAAAACCCTGATATTGAAGTTGTTTCGACTTCATTGAAGACCTGTCAATTACGAGAATCTAACGAAATCAGAATATGGAAAATGAATTAGTACGGCTCAAAGTAGTTGGTATAACATATAATCAGATCGAAAACGGCATGTATGCCATGGTATTGGAAGAATCAGAAGGCACTCGCCGACTTCCAATTATCATAGGATACAATGAAGCTCAATCTATTGAGTGTCTTCTTCAAAAGATTAAGACACCCAGACCCCTTACTCATGAACTTACATCAAAAATACTTGATTCCTTTGGAATCAAGATTGAGTCTGTATTTATAAAGCAACTTGAAAACGGAATATTTACCGCTGATGTATCTTTAAAGAAGGGTGAAGAATCCATAATTCTTGATGCTCGCTCAAGCGATGCAATCGCTCTTGCGATGAGAGCAAATGCACCGGTTTTCACCTCCAGAAGCTTACTTGAAAAATGTGGAATCGAACGAGAAGCCATAGCTCCGAGACAACTTCATGCTTCCTCCCGACAGTCGATTCCGGTCAGGACTGCTATAGAAAGAGTGAAAAATCCTCAAAATAATCATTCATATTCTGACGAAAGTTTGGAAAGCCTACAACGTTTGATGAAAAATGCTGTGAAAAATGAGGATTATGAAAAAGCGGGTGAAATCAAAAAAGAAATTGATAAACGGCACAATAGTGCTGACAAATTGCCGGAGTAATGAGCAGAAAAAACGAAAGAATAGAGCATCTTATAGAGATTATTAAAAATAATAACGTCGGAAGTCAAGAAGAACTTCTAAAGATGCTTGCAGAAAGAGGAATATATGTGACCCAAGCAACTCTTTCTCGAGACCTCAAGATGCTAAAGACCACTAAAGTTCCACTTGATCATGGAGCTTATGCATATATGCTTCCTGACGCCTCTACTGCCAGAATTAATTCAGCCAACAGAAGAGTGTCGGAATTTTCGCGTCAAGCTGGCAACGGATTCATTTCTCTTGAATTTTCAAATAATATTGGAGTCATGCTGACACGAAATGGATATGCTTCCGGGATTGCGTATGATATCGATATGCTGAATGCTCCTGAAATCGCGGGCACGATAGCTGGTGCCAACACTGTCTTCATCGTTCTTAGAGAGGGTGTCTCACATGAAAAAGCCACTGAACTGCTTTCAATGATACTCCCTGTAAAAAATTATTAAGACTTATCACTATGATTAAAGTAGGAATTGCTGGAGCCGATACTGCCATGGCCGGAGAGTTGATAAGAGTTTTGATCAATCATCCGGATGTAGAACTCGTAAGTGCGTTTGCCCCCGGAAAAGTAGGACGTAAGGTTGCCTCCGTTCATCACGGATTAGCTGGCGAATGTGATCTTGAATTCTCTCCTGATATAAATCCCCAGACACTTGATGTCATTTTTATTGATGCTCATTCAGACGTGGCAGACCGATTTAGAATGAACACCGATAGATGGCCGGATCTAAGAATCATAGATATGTCACACTGTCCTTCTCTCGACTTTGAAGAGCTTGATATGGCATATGGTCTGCCAGAGATCAATCGAAAAAAACTTGTCAGGGGTTGTCGTAGGGTTGTAGTGCCAAGATCTGTGTCAGTTGCTGCAATTATTGGACTATATCCTCTTGCACGGCATCTGCTTCTGAAAGGCGATATCACTGTAGGCTATGCATGTCCTGCTGATATAGATACAGAGGAAAAGATGAGCATGGCACGTCAGGAGATCCTTTATGTGCTAAGAAAAACCCAGAATTCTTTTAATGGAGATATAATTATGCGTCATCTTGACGAAAATGTATCAGAAAGAGGACTTAAGGTCGTGATTAATATCCCATGTTCGCTTGAAATTTCTGAGGTTTTCAAAGTTTTTGAAGATTGCTACGATGATCATAACTTCACTTTTATGGTTCCGAATGCAATGCCTGGATATGAGGTAGAGGGAACTCAAAAGACACTTGTCACGCTGCAAAAGCAAACGGCAGATCAGCTGACTGTAACTATCATTGCGGATAGCCGCATGAGAGGAGGAGCCGGAGACGCTGTACACATTATGAATCTTTTATTCGGTCTGCATGAGCGCACCGGACTATATCTTAAAGCCCATAAATTCTGAACGTCTATGAGTGTAAATAAGGTTATTTTGATCGGAAATGTTGGAGGAGATCCTGATGTAAGATATCCTGAAAAGGATTTTCCTGTTGCTTATTTTTCCCTTGCCACCAATGAGATACGTAATAATTCAGAAGTGACTGAATGGCACAACATTGTCATGACTGGCGAGCAAGCTCGGTATGCAGAGCGATACATAAAAAAGGGAATGAAACTTTATTTGGAGGGTTCGCTTCGGACTCGTCAATATACCGACAAATTTAATATAGCTCGCAAACGGACTGAAATTTACGCAAAGATTTTTGAGATTTTGGGCAGACCACAGTGAAAGAAATTGATTATTAATACTATATTGCATAATAATGAGGAAGTGGAGAATAGAAGACTCAAGTGAGCTCTATAACATTCAGGGTTGGGGACTTAGCTATTTCAGCATAAATGAAGAGGGGCATGTGCAAGTGACTCCTAAAGCAGGTTATGCTCCGGTAGATATCAGACATGTGCTTGATGAATTGAAATTGCGCGACATTTCGGCACCAATGTTGCTGAGATTTCCTGATATCCTTGACGATAGGATTAGGAAAATTACGAGTTGTTTCAAGACTGCCAGCAAGGAATATCAGTTTGAGGGTGAGAGCTATTTGGTGTATCCGATCAAAGTGAATCAGATGCGGCAAGTGGTTGAAGAAATTGTTAGTCATGGCAATAAGTATAACATTGGACTGGAAGCAGGATCAAAACCCGAACTTCATGCTGTGCTCGCTGTAAATACTCACGAAAATTCTCTCGTGGTTTGTAATGGATACAAAGATGAAGACTATGTAGAACTTGCTCTGCTTGCGCAAAAGATGGGCAGAAGAATTTATCTCGTTGTGGAGAAACTCAACGAGCTTAAGCTTATCTTGAAAGTGGCAAAGCGCCTTAAAGTTGATCCCAATATTGGTATCCGCATCAAGCTGACATCTGCCGGAAGTGGTAAATGGGAGGAGTCTGGAGGAGATGTAAGCAAATTTGGTCTTAATTCCAGTGAACTCCTCGATGCTCTTGAATTCCTTGAAAAAAATAAGATGAAAGAGTGTCTTAAACTCATACATTTTCATATCGGTAGTCAAATCACTAAAATCCGACGAATCAAAAATGCTCTAAGGGAAGCCATGCAGTTCTATGTGCAGCTTTCAAAATCTGGATTCAGTATTGATTTCGTAGATATAGGGGGTGGCCTTGGAGTTGATTATGACGGCACTCGCTCTTCATCAGGAGAAAACTCGATGAATTATTCAATACAAGAGTATGCCAATGACGCTGTTTCTGCTTTAGTAGATGTATGTCGGAAAAATAATCTTAGGCAGCCTAATATTATCACGGAGTCTGGACGCTCTATGACAGCTCACCACTCAGTGTTGATCATCGAGACTCTCGAGACGACACAACTTCCAATTTGGAATGACAACGATGAACTGCCGGAAGGTGCTCACGAACTTACTCGTGAACTCTATAATATATGGGACAAGATTGACTCATCGCGAGTGTTTGAAGATTGGCATGATGCACTTCAGATTCGTGAGGAGGCTCTTGAATTGTTTAGTCTCGGACTCCTTGACCTCACTACAAGAGCTCAGATTGAAAAACTATTTTGGAGCGTTGCCCGAGATGTTCATGACATCACTCGCAGCATGAAACATCCACCCGAAGAATTGCGTAAGGTAGCTCGAATGCTTCCTGAAAAATATTTCTGTAATTTTTCTCTCTTCCAGTCACTTCCTGACACATGGGCCATCGACCAGATGTTTCCGACAATGCCAATAAGCCGTCTAGATGAGAAACCAACTCGAGAATGCACCATACAGGACGTCACTTGCGATTCTGATGGTAAAATCAATCGTTTCGTTGCTCCGCAAGGTGTAAGCCATTCACTCCCTGTGCATCAGTTGAAGCCGGGAGAACCCTATTATATAGGAGTATTCCTCGTAGGTGCTTATCAAGAGATTCTTGGCGATCTTCATAATCTGTTTGGAGATACTGCAGCAGTCCACATCACATGTGATAAGGATGGATACGAAATTGAGCAGGTGATCGATGGAGAACCAGTAGCTGATGTGCTTGATTATGTGGAGTATAATCCAAAGAAGCTTGTCCGCAATCTTGAGACATGGGTATCCAAGTCAATGAAAGCTGGCAAGATTACAGCAGAGGAAGGCCGACAATTTCTCAATATCTACAAGTCTGGACTTTACGGTATTACTTATCTCGAAAGATACTGATGAGCCGCTATTTCATAAGATTGGGCTATCGTGGCGCTCCCTTTCATGGTTGGCAAATTCAGCCTAATGCGGTGAGCGTTCAAGAAGAGGTGGAAAGAGCTCTTTCCACCGTTCTCCGTGTGCCGATATCAATTGTTGGTGCCGGACGCACTGATACGGGAGTCAACGCCCGGAATATGTATGCCCATTTTGATTATGAGGGCGACCTTCCGGATAAGAGAAGATTGCTTGTGTCACTCAATCGTCTTGTAGGAAAAGATATTGCTCTTTACGATATCTTTAAAGTTGCAGACACTGCTCATGCACGCTTTGATGCTACGCAACGCACATATAAATACTTTGTTTCTTTCGAGAAAACTCCTTTCTTTTATTCGATGAGTCTGCATTGCCCTAATGGTCTTGATTTGGATAAAATGAATGAGGCTGCAGTTCTGCTGCTTACTACTGATGATTTCACTTCTTTTGCAAAGCTTCACAGCGATGCTAAGACCAATATCTGCAAGGTGACGAAAGCTGAATGGAATATGAAAGGGGATATGGCTATTTTCACTATCAGTGCTGATAGATTTCTTAGAAATATGGTCAGGGCTGTAGTCGGGACACTTGTAGAAATCGGTAGAGGAAAGATGACATTAGATGAATTTAGGAGTGTTATAGAGAAAAAAGATAGATGCGCTGCCGGACAGTCAATGCCCGGGGAAGCCCTGTTTTTGTGGGATATTAAATATGACTTTATAAAAGAATAAGGCATGAATGCGGAAGAAAGAATCTTGGAGCTACGCAATGAGCTCAACAGGCATAATCATAACTACTATGTGCTAAACTCTCCTGAAATCAGCGATAAGGAGTTTGACTTGCTGATGAAGGAACTTGAAGCTCTCGAGAAGGAGTATCCCGAACTCCACGATCCTCTTTCTCCCACACAGCGAGTAGGTTCAGATTTGACTAAAGGGTTTGAGCATATCACTCATGATCGTCCTATGCTTTCGCTTGCCAATACATATAGCATTGAGGAGGTTGACGAATGGTTTGACAGGGTAAAAAAGGGGCTTGAAGGAGAATCTTTTGAAATTACAGGAGAAATGAAATATGATGGCACTTCTATTTCTTTGACTTATGAAGGGGGTCGCCTTGTGAGAGCTGTGACGAGGGGAGACGGTACTCAGGGCGACGACGTGACAGCCAATGTAAAGACTATACGAAGTATTCCACTGGTTCTGCAACCTGGTGATTGGCCAGAAAGATTTGAAATTCGAGGTGAAATTCTAATGCCTTGGAAAGTGTTTGATGAGCTTAACAAAGAGAGAGAGTATAATGAGGAACCTCTCTTTGCCAACCCGAGAAATGCTGCCAGTGGCACGTTGAAGACTCAAGATCCACGCGAAGTTTCCAAACGGAAGCTTGATGCAATTTTTTATTATCTTCTTTCTGACAATCTCCCCTTCGATACGCATTACGCCAACATGGAGGCTGCTCGCCGCTGGGGCTTTAAGGTATCAGGTGAAATGAAGATTCTCCATAGTGTGGAGGAAGTTGATGCATATATCGACTATTGGGATGTGGCAAGAAAAGAACTTCCGGTTGCTACCGATGGACTCGTATTTAAAGTTAACTCTTTGCGTCAGCAACTAAACCTTGGATACACTGCCAAGTCTCCTCGTTGGGCAGTAGCATTCAAATTTAATCCGGAAAATGCTTGCACTCAATTGCGATTTGTAAGTTTTGAGACTGGACGAATGGGTATTGTGACCCCGGTGGCAAATCTTGATCCGGTATTATTATCCGGTACGATAGTGAAACGAGCATCTCTTCACAATGCAGATATCATGAAGGAACTTGATATCCATGAAAATGATTGGCTATATGTCGAGAAGGGTGGCGAGATTATCCCAAAGATCACGGGTGTTGATAAAGAACGTCGTAATCCTGATAGCAAACCTATCGAATTTGTTTCACACTGTCCTGTTTGTGGTACCCCTCTCGTAAATAAAGAGGGGGATGCTGCCTGGATATGTCCAAATAAGTATGGTTGCCGTCCCCAGATTACGGGAAGAATTGAGCATTTCTGTGCCAGAAGAATGATGAATATCGATGGAGTGGGTGAGGAGACTGCAGAATTGCTTTATGATAAAGGACTTGTCAACACTTCCGCCGACCTTTATGATCTTACCAAGGAGCAACTCTCCATCCTTGACCGATTTGGAGACAAGAGTGCAGAAAGAATTCTTAATGGTCTTGAAGCATCTAAGCAAGTTCCCTTTGAAAGGGTTGTGTATGCATTGTCTATCCCCAATGTGGGTGAAACGAATGCAAAGCGCGTTGCTAAAAGTGTAAAGAGTATGGAGCGAATGATGGCGATGAGTGTAGAAGAACTCCAGGCTATTCCTGATGTGGGTCCGATTATGGCACAAGGTATCTTTGATTATCTCCACGATCCGATCAATATCGAGAATATCCGTCGATTGACCGACGCTGGATTGCAAATGAAACTCAGCGAGGAAAAAATGCAACCGGCAGGAACTGCTTTGGAAGGAGAGGCTATCGTAATTTCTGGAACCTTTGCTCATCATAGCCGCGAGGAATATAAGGATATGATTGAGGCAAATGGAGGTAAAAACGTCGGAAGTATTTCTAAGAAAACTTCCTTCGTATTAGCAGGTGAAAATATGGGACCTGCAAAACTTGAAAAATGCCAAAAACTCGGCATACCCATAATATCGGAAGATGAATTCCTACAGCGATTAAAGGATTCCAACAGAGCGGAATAGCTCTGCATAGTATTCGGCTTTCTTCTCAATCTTCATAGGATATGCTCGGCTTGTGGATGGCATCCGCCAAATCCGCAAGCCGTCGTTCGATTCTGACATTTCCCCCATCTTTGGTCGTTGCGTACCGGTAAGCTCTGCTATGACATCGGCTGCTTTCTCTCCTGTAGTAGCAATAGTATGGCATTCAGGTATCTCTTTTAGTAACTCAAATAGAGGAACTGGTTTAAGAATATCAAGAAATTTGTCTGATGCATTCCCCTTTAGTCGTCTGACTTCGCGTGCCGTATCGTGCATGGCAATGTGATTCTTCGCCATAAGCACTCGGCAATCTTCTTCGCGGAAGCATTTGCGCTCGGCATCGTAAAGAGCATTCTTGTCTCCCAAGAAAAGCATTCCACATATACGCCAGTAATCATTAATAGGGTTTGGGTAATAGAAATTCATACTCCATCGATGCTCTCCTGGAGGAAATGTTCCCATTATAAGCACCTTCGCCCCCTTAGGAAGAAAAGGGGGAAAAGGATGCGTCTCAATGATCATATCTTCAATATTTTCCATAGCTTAAAGCATTGAAAGATAACGCTCGCCTGTATCGGGGAGTATCACAACGATAGTCTTTCCTTTGTTTTCCTCTTTCTGAGCTTCTTTAAGGGCAGCTGCAATGGCAGCTCCCGATGAAATCCCGGCAAAGACACCCTCTTTGCGAGCAAGCATTTTCTGGCATTCAAAAGCTTCCTCATCTGAAATTCTTAAAACTTGGTCTATTAGTTTTAAATCCAAGTTACCTGGTATAAAACCTGCTCCAATACCCTGTATTTTGTGAGGACCAGGTTGTCCTCCTGAAATCACAGGGGAGTTTTCCGGTTCTACAGCCACTACTTTAATATCAGGATTATATTGTTTCAAAGTCTTTGCTGTGCCGGTAACAGTGCCGCCAGATCCAACTCCGGCTACAAAAATATTAACTTCTCCATCAGTATCACGCCATATTTCTTCTGCAGTAGTTATTGAGTGAATTTCCGGATTTGCAGGATTATCAAATTGGCTCATTATGATACTGCCTGGTATATCCTTATTTAATTCCTTTGCTTTAGCTATAGATCCCTTCATGCCATCTTTTCCCGGTGTCAACACTAATTCTGCACCAAGAGCTGCCAACAACTTCTTACGTTCATCACTCATTGTCTCAGGCATACATAATATCACACGATACCCTTTTGATACTCCAATCCATGTGAGACCTATTCCTGTATTTCCGCTTGTGGGTTCAATAATCGTTCCGCCAGGCATTAAGCGTCTTGAAGCCTCGGCATCATCAATCATGGCTTTGGCTATACGATCTTTAATGCTCCCACCCGGATTGAATAATTCAACCTTAGCCAGAAGTCGACATTCAAGATTTTTACTTTTTTCTATATTTTTCAATTCAAGCAGAGGAGTATTTCCAATCAACTCCTGCATAGATTCATATATCTTCATATCATCAAAAATTAATAAATATCATCTCACTAAAAAATCAGCATTCTTTTGCACTACCTTAGAATATGCTGGCACAGATTCAGTAAGCCATACGTTTCCGCCTACAATTGAATCATGGCCCACTGTAATTCTGCCAAGTATCGTGGCATTGGCATAGACTGTGACATGATCTTCAAGAATAGGGTGACGTGGTACATTTACCGGATGTCCCTCTCCATTCAATGTGAAGTTTCTTGCTCCTAAAGTCACACCTTGATATAGTGTCACATGATTGCCTATTATGCAAGTCTCTCCAATCACTACCCCTGTTCCATGGTCAATGGCGAAATATTCTCCAATAGTAGCTCCCGGATTGATGTCTATCCCTGTGTCGGAATGGGCGAGTTCTGTGATAATACGAGGAAGGACAGGAACGCCTATCTTTAGCAGTTCATGCGCAAAACGGTAATGAATCATGGCATGCACCACGGGATAACTGAGAATTATTTCTCCAAAATCCTCAGTAGCAGGGTCATTATCGAAGATAGCTTGCACGTCTGTGTAAATAAGTCGTTTGATTTCGGGCAGACGTTCTATCAATTTCAAAGCTAATTCCAAGCCTTGCTCGGCGGCAATATTAGAGCCGCAATCCGGATTTTTTTGAAAGAGACTATGTCCGATTTCCTTTGATAGACTCCTGAAAAGTCTCTCCGTGCTTACAGAAAGACGAGCTTCCTCCATGGCTCGGGTTCCATGATATCGGTCGATAAATTCCGGGAAAATCACAGTTTTCACAAGATTCAATATCTCGCGTACTATCTCAACTGAAGGGAGAGGACCACATGAGGCTGGTGTAATTCTCTTTTCATCAGCGGAAAGACATGACAGTTGCTCCACAGTATTGTGAATCACGGAGCCAATTCTACCTGTCAGTTCAGCCCTTGAAGAGCAAATATAATCATATTCCATATAGTTGTCAGTGGAGTTATAATAATCATTAGTTAATCTGATTAATACAACACCTTTCCCCCTCATCTTGTTTGTTATCTGCAGTACAAGTCGAGTCTTTCCGTCACTATAATTTTCAATCCCTCACTAATTTTCTTGTTAACTTCTGACTGATTCCATTTAAACTGAGCTGCAAATCTGACCGTTACCGCATTCGTTCCATTCTCAATTATAAGTGTATCAAGCAGCTCTATGGGATTCATAAAATTTCCATATATTCCCGGCTTTTTTATACAATTATCAAAATTAGCAATAAGTGTCCCAGGGTGGAACTTAAGTATGCTAAGTGGAGCACGATTATCAGTCATTTTTTGTCTACTTCTGCCATTGCCTCCTTGATGGCTATATGTATATAAAGAAAGACGGGAGCCATTTACTTGCTCATTCCGCTCTAAGAGGCCTACCACAGCCCGATATAGTAGAACAAGCAATGGTAAATGACCCCGCGAAGTAAGAATATGCGGAAATATTGTTTCAATTATAAGTGATTGAAACAATAATACATATACGTACCCATAGGGCATCTACAATTGCTTTATTCTTGACTATATCTTAAGATTGTGGTAGTTTCTTAGAACCAAGAAATAAAGCGTGTAAACGCCTTTCATATGTCATGCCCCGCCCATGCTCGTGGCATATATTCAACACGAGTATCCTAACATCGCAGGGTCACTTCGCAAAATTAATAAAAAATTTTATCCTCACAAAAAAAATATAAAATCTCTTTTAGTGTCAGTGCTATACTAATCCATTATCGGCAGAAAAACTTACGATTATATAATGCGGGTTAGTTAATCTTTCCACCAAAAACTCAACTCACTTTTTCTGTTACTCAGACCGACAAACTGGAAACTCGTCTTCTTGCCTTTTTTCATAAGAAAGTTGAGTATATTGATAATTTTAATTAACTTTGCATCTCAAAGAGTTTTATATAAAATACAATGAAAAAGATTTTCCTTACCGGAGCTACCGGCGTCATGGGATCGAAGGGACTGAAAGAGCTTACTTCTGTTTCAGGACAATATGAGGTGACGGTACTTGCACGCGACAGCAAAAAGAATAGGAAGAAACTGGCTCCTTATATTAAGAAAGGAGTCGGCGTTATTTGGGGTGACTTATTAGATAAAGAAGCAGTAAAAAAGGGAGTAGAAAAAGCAGACATAGTCCTTCACGTAGGCGGGATGGTATCTCCTTCGGCTGACTGGTTTCCGGAAAAGACAATTAAGACCAATATAGGGGCAATGAAGAATATTATTGATGCTGCTTTGCCTAAAAAAGATAAAGTAAAAATAGTCTATATTGGGTCAGTATCTCAATATGGAAACCGTGAGGTTCCAGAACATTGGGGACAGTGTGGAGATCCTCTTACTCCAGCTTTCTTCGATGCATATGCCTATTCAAAGACAGAGGCAGAACGTCTTCTCATGGACTCCGACCTTAAATGGTGGGTTTCACTTCGCCAGACAGGTATCCTTCATAGTGGTCTACTAATGAATGCTTCCGATCCAATCGCATTCCACGTCCCTATACGTGGGGTCCTTGAGTGGCTGACTGCTGATGACTCTGGCAGACTCCTCGAAAGAGTTTGTCGCGATGATGTGCCTGATTCTTTCTGGAATAAATGTTATAATATAGGCGGAGGTGCGTCATACCGCATGACAAATTATGAGTTTGAATGCGAGTTGCTAAAAGGGATGGGGTGCCCTTCCCCTGAGAAGATATTCGATGCTAATTGGTTTGCTTCAGGAAACTTCCACGGTTTCTGGTTTTCAGATTCCGATGACCTGGATAATATTTTGCATTTCCGAATTGGAGATACTCCTCAAGAGTATTTCAAGCAAATGAAAAAGGAGCTCCCTTGGTATTTCTCTCTTGCTCCCATTGCACCGGCATTTGCTCTTAAACTATTTATGGGCAGAGTTGCAAAGACTCCTAAACTTGGGCCAATGTGGTGGATTAAAAACGATGTGAAAGAACGGATTGAAGTTTCTTGGGGTGGACGCAAAGCATGGGAATCAATACCAGATTGGAAAGATCTTGATCTATCACGTCCTTCCGATGTAAACCCAGGAGTCAGGAAGTCAGAAGTGTCAAACAGTTCTGATTCGCTTCAATCTTTCAAATGTGAAACATGCGGACATGAATACACTATGAAAGCAAGAACTAAAGCTGCAGGACACGGATGCCCCAAATGCCTTAAATCAAGAGTAAAAATTCCATTTTAGTATTATGAGACGTTATTTTTTCATATTCACTTTTCTGTCTCTGCCTCTTTCTCTCTTTGCGGCTCCAGAGACAGTCTTATCGCCGGATAGCGATCTAAAACTAAGTTTTGAGATTCGTGATGGCAAACCGGTATATTGGGTTGATTTCAAAGGGAAAGAAATAATTGCACCATCTCGACTTGGATTCAGCTTGTTTAGTGAGACAGGACGCAACAGCTTCGAACAGCAAGGGAAAAAAGCTGGAGAGGATGCCCTGTCGCTAAAAGATGGATTTGAAATTTCAAACGTTGAAATTTTCGAGACTGTCGATGAAACTTGGTTGCCTGTCTGGGGAGAGGAAACTGAGATTCGTAACCATTATAATGAAATGCTGGTCAATCTTGTGCAACCTCAATTTGACCGAAAGATGAATATTCGTTTCCGTGTCTACGACGAAGGTTTTGGCCTAAGGTATGAATTCCCGGAACAAGCGAATCTAAATTATTTCGTCATTGCGGAGGAAGACACGGAATTTGCTATGACAGGTGATCACACAGCGTATTGGATTCCTGGCGACTATGACACTCAAGAATATAACTATACAAAATCAAAACTTAGCGAAATCAGAGGATTATTCCCAAGTAAGGTCAATCCGGACAATGCTTCCACTACACCTTTTTCTCCGACGGGAGTGCAAACAGCACTTCAGTTGAAGACAGACGATGGGATTTATATTAATCTTCATGAAGCGGGCACTATCGACTATCCTACAATGCATCTTAATCTAAACGACACCACCATGACATTCAAGGCGTGGCTGACACCAGATAATCAAGGACGCAAGGGATACATGCAGACCCCGACAAAATCTCCATGGAGAACCGCAATAATTACTGATGATGCCAGAGATATATTGGCATCAAGACTTATTTATAATCTCAATGATCCGACGGCATATGAAGATACGTCTTGGATCAAACCAGTGAAATATATAGGGGTATGGTGGGAGATGATATCAGGAGCAGGAACTTGGAACTATACTGATGATGTGTATTCTGTCAAACTTGGAGAGACTGATTATACAAAAACAAAACCTAACGGCCGCCATAGTGCCAACACAGAGAATGTGAAACGCTACATAGACTTTGCGGCTAAACATGGCTTTGATCAGGTGCTCGTGGAGGGTTGGAATGAAGGATGGGAAGATTGGTTCGGACAGTCAAAAGACTATGTCTTTGATTTCTTGACTCCTTATCCTGATTTTGACTTGAAGGCTCTTAACGAGTATGCCCACAGCAAAGGAGTTCGACTTATGATGCACCACGAGACATCATCGTCTGTACGTAATTATGAGCGCCATTTGGAGGAGGCATATAAGTTTATGAATGAGAATGGCTACAACGCTGTTAAAAGTGGCTATGTTGGAAATATCATTCCAAGAGGGGAGTACCATTATTCACAATGGCTCAACAATCATTACCTTCATGCTGTCAAAGAAGCTGCTAAACATAAAATTATGGTCAATGCTCATGAGGCTTCTCGCCCCACAGGACTGGCACGTACATATCCTAATCTTATTGGAAATGAGAGTGCCCGTGGCACTGAATATCATGCAATGGGAGGTAATGACAAATGGCATACATCCATCCTTCCGTTTACACGTCTGCAAGGTGGTCCGATGGATTATACCCCTGGTATTTTTGAATTTGATCTCAGTACATTTACACCCTGGAATAAGAGCATAGTGGCTTCAACAATACCTGGACAGCTTGCCCTATATGTGACTATGTATAGTCCTCTGATGATGGCTGCCGATCTTCCCGAACATTATGAAAAGCATATGGATGCATTCCAATTCATCAAGGATGTTCCGGTAGAATGGGAGAGAAGTGTCTATCTCGAGGCAGAACCCATGGAATATGTCACGATAGCACGAAAAGATAAGAATTCAGATGCATGGTTTGTCGGAAGCACGTCCGGTATGATTGATAGAATGAGCGACATCTCTCTATCTTTCCTAGATCCGGGACGCAAATACGAAGCAACTATATATTCTGAAGCCCCCGACGCTAACACAGTCGACGGGCAGACCCGCTACAAAATCTCTAAAAAGAGGGTTACTTCCAAAACTAAACTCTCACTCAACGCTCTTTCCGGTGGTGGCTACGCCATCTCTATCAAACCATTAGACTAAAATAATCAAGAAGGCAACGGACAAATCCGCTGCCTTCTATTCTTTTATATCAAAAATACCAAACTGACAAATTACTGCTCTATTGCTTTCTGATAGCTTGATTCTCCCGCAGCTTCAAGGAAGTTACATACTGCATAGACAATCAAAGCTATGCCCGTGACAAGAACAATTGCATTCATCATTTTTATAGGACCAAGAACAAAGATTACCACTCCTGTTGCAACCAAAAGAATTGGTAAAATATAGAAGGCAAAAGGAAATCTTGCGTTACGGAATCCAAATCCTAACATGCTAATGTGATAAAGACCAGCCAACAAAATTATTGCTGCAAATACATAGACTAAAAGTGAACTGAAACTTGCCGGTCTAAGCAGCATCCATAGCCCAAGTGCACCTGTGGCCACTGCAGTCAAAGTTGAAATAATAGAAATTGAGGTAACCGACTTTTTTTCACCATTAACTTCAAGAGTAGCTTTGCTATGAATTACCACAATTAGATCTATTATGGCGGATAGCAGGAAGGCTCCTCCGACCACCATGACCACTATATTGATGGCAGTAGCCTGCATAAACAGCAATGCTACACCCAAAATCAGGGTGACTATACCTGTATAAGTCAAATTCTTGCTTTTCATAATATTAAATTTATAGATTTATTATGATATTATAACAATTTAATCACGCTATTGGTGCGAATAGAGTCTTTTTTCTCAAGATAAAAGTTGTTTTTTTGAGGTTTTTTTCTTAATTTTGTGCATAAAATTAAGAGATAAAGAATATGAACACTAAATCAATACTGTCATTAGGCCTTATGCTCTCAATGTCTGCCACAGCTTTTGGATGGGGACAGAAAGGGCATGACGTCACAGCATTTATAGCTGAAAAACATCTTACCCCTGCTACGAAAGCTGCATGCGACTCATTATTTGGTGGCAAGTCTATCGTTTATTGGTCGAATTGGGCGGATAATGCTTGTCATACTCCTCAATATGAGTATACTAAAACCTGGCACTACCGGAATATTGATAAAGGTCACGACTACGATAAGTTCCCAAGAAATGAAAATGGAGATGTGACCACTGCAATCAAATCACAATATGCTGTGCTAGCCAATCCAAATTCTACTATTGAAGAAAAACAGCTTGCACTAAAGCTTCTTGTGCATTTCGTTGGCGATATCCATCAACCTATGCATATGGGTCATCTTTCTGACAGAGGTGGCAATAATGTTAAGGTTAAATATTTCAATAGCGACAGAAACCTTCATGGAATTTGGGACAGTAGTCTTGTGGAATCTGCCCACAACTGGACCTATACCGAATGGCAAGATCAGATTGACCGTGCATCAAAAGATGAAGAAGCTTTTATTATCTCTTCTTCTGATCCTGACGACTGGGGGAAAGAAACATTTGCTTATGCTACAGAAATCTATGATAAGACTCCGGAAGGCACCAACATAAGCTATGATTACATAGCAGAATGGACTCCCGTGATTGAACAGCAGCTTCTTAAGGGTGGCTTGCGCCTTGCACATCTTCTTAATTCCCTTTTTGATCCCCATTATAAGTGACAGAACAACCCCCACTTAATCTTCCATTAATAGAATTAAGACTAAAAATGGAAGACAATATTCTTAAAGTTTTCGATACTCTTCGAGGTAGGTATGTAGCATTGACACCCGAAGAATACGTAAGACAACATTTTACAGCCTGGATGACCGGTTATCTCGGTTATCCGGCTTCTCTTATGCAAAATGAAGTGCCTTTGTCGCTCAATAATACTAAGCGTCGATGTGACACTGTAGTGTTTCGCCGCGATGGTAGTCCTGTTGTAATAGTGGAATATAAGGCGCCTACGGTCGCTATCACACAGACAGTTTTTGACCAGATTGCAAGATATAATATGGTGCTTCATTCGCGTTTTCTAATTGTTAGCAATGGTATGAGTCATTTTTGCTGTGAGATGGACTACAATAATGATTCATATGTTTTTTTGCCTAAAATTCCATTCTGGTCTCCTGATTTATAATAATAAGGAAATAAGTGCTTTAAAGTATTGCAATGTCTGAAATAAATTATAATTATCTTGATCTTCTCAACGATCAGCAGCGTGAGGCTGTAGTGTATAAGGAGGGTCCTGCTCTTGTAATTGCTGGTGCTGGTTCCGGCAAAACCCGTGTCCTGACATATAAGATTGTAGATCTTCTTAGATCTGGATATGAGCCATGGCATATTCTTGCTTTGACATTCACAAACAAGGCTGCTCGGGAAATGAAAGAGAGGATCACAGATGTAGTAGGCGAAAAAGTCGCTTCTCGTCTTAAGATGGGTACATTCCATTCGGTCTTTCTCAGAATTCTTCGCCAACATGCTGAAGAAATTGGATTTAAACCATCTTTTACTATCTATGACACATCCGATTCCAGATCATTGCTTAAAAGTATAATTAAGGAGATGCAACTTGACGAGAAGATCTATAAGCCGGCTACAATCCATTCAGTAATTTCTAATGCAAAGAATGCCCTGATTGATCCTGAACAATATCTTCAAGATTCTGATAATTATAATGCAGACAAGAGAGCAAAGCGTCCGATGACTGGAAGAATTTATAAAGCATATTGTGAGCGATGCAAGAGAGCCGATGCGATGGATTTTGATGATATTCTTGTCTATATGAATATTCTTCTTAGAGATTACCCTGACATTAGAAGGCATTATCAGGAGTTTTTCCGATATATATTAGTAGATGAGTATCAAGACACCAATTTTGCCCAACATTTGATTATATCTCAACTTGCAGCCCTTCACAAGCATCTATGCGTGGTGGGAGATGACGCACAGAGCATCTATTCCTTTAGAGGTGCTAATATTGGAAATATTCTCAATATGGGAAGACGATATCCAGAATTGAAGATTTTTAAACTCGAAAGAAACTATAGATCGACTCAAAATATCATAAATGCAGCCGGTAGTCTTATTGATAAGAATACCAGACAGATGAAGAAAAATGTCTATAGTGAGAATGAAGAAGGGGAGCGAGTAAAGATCCTTTCTACATATTCTGACATTGAAGAAGCATATCTTGTAGCTAATATGATAGCAAAATCCAGACTCAGCTGTCATGATTCTTATGAGGACTATGCTGTTCTTTACCGCACAAATGCACAGAGCCGAGCTTTGGAAGAATCATTGCGAAAACGCAATATTGCATATCGCATCTATGGCGGTCTCTCGTTTTATCAGCGTAAAGAAATTAAGGATGCAGTATGTTATTTTCGTCTTTCCATCAATCCTGATGATGATGAGGCTCTAAGACGCGTAATTAATTATCCGGCCAGAGGGATTGGAGAGACTACAATGAAGAAGCTTTCTGAGGCTGCCACAACATCTGAAACAAGCATTTGGCAGATACTGCAAAATCCGCTGGCATATGGAGTGGATATCAATTCGGGAACTGTAAAAAAACTTACTGCTTTCAGGGATATGGTGCAAGAATTTATTGACGATAATTCTAAAGGGTCAGATGCATATGAGTTGGGTCAACTTATCTTCAACAGAAGTGGAATTCTAACAATATTAAACCATGACAATACACCAGAATCTATAAGTAAGCAAGAAAATCTTAAAGAGTTACTTGCAGGCCTGAAGGATTTTGTAGATTCACGACAAGAAGAAGGAAATGAACGCTTGGGAATGCAAGAATTCCTTTCTGACGTTATGCTTGCCACCGATCAAGATTCAGCTGATGCAACTTCTGACGAAAAAGTAACCCTAATGACTTGCCATGCAGCTAAGGGACTTGAATTCAAGCATGTGTATGTGGTTGGTGTTGAGGAGGAACTTCTGCCGTCAGCCATGTCAATGAATTCTACAGATGAAGTTGAGGAGGAACGTAGACTTCTCTATGTAGCAATGACAAGGGCAAAGGAAACCTGCGCTCTTACATATGCTAAGACTCGTTTTCGCAATGGTCAGACTGTACAGACACGCCCATCACGTTTTCTTTCCGAAATAGGCAAGAAGTTTGTTCAGATAGAGACTTCTTCTGATTTCTCAGACAATTCTCAGTCTGCCACTTTTGTCAATCCCATGGATAGATATAATTCTTTCCGCACGGGCGGTAAGAAATCATTTTCATCTACATATGATTATCCTTATAAGTCTTCTTATGGAGTTGCTAATAAAAGAATTTCAGATATTTCCGGTAATTCTTCTATCAAGCCAGCTGCCTCTTCTAATGAAAAATCACCCGGAACTCATAGTCCGGATGAAGTGCCTGTTGGAACTCGCATAATTCACGCTAAACTTGGCGAAGGGACTGTCACAAAACTTGACTATGTGATGGGAGAAGGTGTTATTACGGTCAAATTCTCACAAGCCGGAGATAAGAAACTCTATTTAAGATTTGCCCAATTCACAATCAAATAACTATCGACTACGAGACTGTAAAAATTTTAAAAATCAACTCTTGTTGAAGATCATATTCATTCTGAAAAGATCCGATTCCTTTACTCTTGCAGTCAAAATCGCGTAAAGCAGAGATGGCAGCAAGAGACTGTCGAGGAGAATACATTCTCAGACCATCTTTTATCTCCTTGAGAGCATAAGGAGACTTCAATTGTAAGGCTTCCATCAGGCCATTATCGGTTTTGTCTTGTGCATAATGTGCCACAATTAATTGGCTGAAGAACTTCTGAAGTATAGACGTAGTCATCACGGTTGGATTATTTTTTGGATTCTTCCTGAAATAACTGAGAATACGCATAGTCTTTGGATAATCCTTTGTAGATAACGCCTTTGTCAATTCAAAATTATTGAAATCTTTTGAAATCCCAATATTGTCTTCTACCATATTTGCAGTAATACGTTGCGCTCCAGGCCCGGCACTGACAATTAGTTTGTCGATTTCTCCAAATAATTTCTGAAGAGAATTACCAATATATTCAATGAGAATCTGCACTGCCGGTTCTTCTATTCCTATCTTTTTTTGTCTACAATAATCCTTAATGGGGCCGGCAAGCTGATAGTCTTTAATCTTTGGACTTTTAAACACTACTACTTTATCACCTGCTTTTGAAGCTGCCTTCATAAGAGCCGAAGTGGCTGATAGATTATCGCCCTTGAAAGCAAGTACAAATATACCCTGATCATTGGGTTGGGAGATATAGGAAGCAAACTTATCGAGTTGAGTCTTAGGACCGGAGCACGTCTGTGCCTCTTTTAAAATTACGAGCTGACGATCGCCCATCACCGGATATTGCCTCGCACTTGCAATTACGACATCAAGATCAGAGTCTGCTCCATAGAAAACGATCTGATCAAAAGCCTGATTTTCTTCTTTGACCACGTTTCGCTCAAGAGCTTCAACAATAAGGTCGATATAATATGGTTCTTCCCCCATTAGGAGATAGACCAATGCGAAATCTCTCTTCTTTATTTTATCAAGTACATCTCGATAGGAGAGATCTTTATTAACTTTTGGAGGCATGTTCTATATTATTAGGTGAAAACTCAGTTGAAATGTCCCTGTTGCCTACAAGTAAACCGCGGCTATGTAGAAAATATATTATTGCAGCAACTGCTATGGCACTTATTATCGCTATATAAGGAAAACTTCCATCAGAAACTCCATACATGTCAAATTCTTCGGAAATTAATCCCTTGTTAATACACCAGGTAGAGATGATAACAAGACTATTATTGAGGGCATGAGCGAAAGAATTGACCCAAATATTACCACTCCACCAATAAAGATAACCAAAGAAAGCTCCCAGCAATACTCGAGGGACAAATCCAAAAAATTGGAAATGTAGTGCACTGAAAACGATAGCGGATATCCATATAGCAACATGATGATTAATCCTACACCCTATCAACATTTTCTGTAAAGCTCCTCTAAAGAAAAATTCTTCTCCTATGCCTGTAAGAACACCAATAATTAGGATGTTCATTACAGTAGGAAACAGTTCAGTAGAGCTGAGCAAACCCTTTGTCTGCTCTTCTGCAAGCTGCTCCATATTCCTACACCATTCCTCAAAGGGAGCAAGAAAATCAGGAAGGCTCATTTCTTGATTCCAAAAGACTATTTGATTCAGAGCAGGTATGCCAACAAAATAAATAATCAGAGTTATTCCTATCATAAGCAATGAAGGGCTCTTCACTGCCTCTATAGCATGTAGAGGAGACATTTTGAAACATAGTTTCCATGTCAATATGGCAGGAATAATAAAAGCAAGAATATTCTGTCCGGCAAAAATGGTCCATTGTGCGGCATATCCTTTCAGGGGAAGAAGACCAAGAAGAGAGGTAACAAATAGACCACAAATCATCAATCCCATAAGCACCAGGATAAATTGACAAATATCAATAAATTTTTTCATGTCAATCAAATTTCTTACGTCGGAAAATGAAGTTTCGGCCTAAATATTTCTCTCTGACAACGGGATTTTCTGCAAGTTCCTCACTCGTCCCGCGGAAAAGAATCCTTCCTTCAAAGAGTAGATATGCCCGGTCTGTAATGCTTAGAGTTTCCGGTGCATTATGGTCGGTTATTAGAATACCTATGTTTTTCTCTTTAAGTTTATAGACAACGCTCTGTATGTCTTCCACAGCAATAGGATCAACCCCTGCAAAGGGCTCATCAAGCATAATGAATTTAGGATTGATTGCCAAGCATCTGGCTATCTCGGTGCGACGTCGTTCTCCACCAGAAAGTTGATCGCCAAGATTTTTGCGAACCTTGTGAAGATTAAATTCTTCTATAAGCTCCTCAAGTTTCTCCTTTTGCTGCTCTTTAGTCATCTTAGTCATTTCGAGGACAGCACGAATGTTGTTTTCCACAGTAAGTTTGCGGAAGACTGATGCTTCCTGAGCAAGATATCCTATTCCAAGTTGAGCTCGTTTATATACGGGATAACCTGTAATATCTTGGTTGTCAAGAAAAATTTTTCCAGAATTGGCGGTAATGAGTCCCGTCGTCATATAAAATGTAGTAGTCTTTCCGGCTCCGTTAGGACCAAGCAAGCCAACTATTTCACCCTGCTTGACATAAATTGATACCTTGTTTGCAACCGTCCTCTTGCCATATTTCTTGACAAGATCTTTTGTACGCAGGATTCCCTTTTCCGGTTCAACTTCAATAATCTCTTCTTCAAGTCCCCCTTCGGGAGTATCAAGAAAAATATCTTCTTCGTGCTCCTTTATCATGCTATCGGGCATGACCCCGGTTTCAATCATGTCTTCCGCAATTTCAGATTCGGGAACTTCCAAAGATTTGGTTATATCCTCAACAATGCCTTCAGTTCCTTTATCATCTGATATGGGAATGTCAGTTTCAGTTTCTGAAGTCACCTTGACCCCATCGGCTTGATTTTTTGAAAATAATGGAAAAATCTTCATCTCTTGTTTTTGAATGATGGTAAAAGTGAACGGATATAGTCGGTAAGAAGTTTGATGGCAACTTGATTGTTGCCACCCTGAGGAATTATCAGGTCGGCATATCGTTTTGATGGTTCGATATGTAACTCATGCATTGGCTTTAGTGTTTCTTGATATCGGTCAATTACCATTTTGGGAGTACGTCCTCGTTCGATACAATCGCGATGGATCACTCGAATAAGTCTTTCGTCGGCATCTGCATCGACAAACACCTTTACGTCCATTCTATCGCGCAGATCTTTTTCACAAAGCACAAGTATTCCTTCCACTACTACAACTTCACGAGGCTCTATACGTACAGTTTCTCCTGTCCTCGAACAAGTGAGAAAATCGTAGGTCGGCCTTTCGATTGCGTGTCCTTCCTTAAGCTCATCAAGTTGTTTTGTCAGAAGTTGCCAATCGATAGCTTTGGGTTCGTCATAGTTCATCTTGAGTCTAGTCTCAAGGGGAATGTGATGATTGTCGTTGTAATAGCAGTCTTGAGGAAGCACAGCCACCTCATCTTTGGGTAAAGATTCTATAATCTTTCTGACTACTGTAGATTTTCCGGATCCGGTGCCTCCAGCAATGCCGATAACTAACATAATATTTTTAATTTTGATATGGCCAATACCACAAACATCGCCTCAATATCGCAATTTTTGGTGTGAATAGCCATAAATTTCTACTTTTTCTGACAAAATTAATAAAAACGATTGTTGTAAACAAATAGATAAGGCTCAACTTTGAAAAATTTTATTAATTTTGCAGTTGGATTTGGTTTTATTGACGAAGTAAAAGCCCCTTTTGACTAAAATTCGTTGTTCAAAGGAAAAAAGATTGATTAAAAAGATTAAATTGTGGTGACAAAATCTATAAAGACATTCGGACGCTATTGTCTGTTCTTGACTCAGGTATTTAGAAGCCCTGACAAGTGGAAGGTGTTTTTCAAGCAACTTGTGACTGAAATATCACAGTTGGGAGTAGACTCCATTCCGCTCGTTGTGATTATTTCTATCTTCATTGGTGCAGTAATAGCCATTCAGATGACTATAAATATTGTTTCTCCACTAATTCCCAGCTATTCCACCGGTCTTGCAACCCGAGAAATCCTTCTTTTGGAATTTTCATCAACTATGATGTGTCTCATACTTGCCGGAAAGGTTGGATCAAACATCGCCTCAGAAATCGGAACCATGCGTGTGACAGAGCAAATTGATGCAATGGATATTATGGGTATAAATTCCGCAAATTTCATTGTGCTTCCCAAAGTAATTGGATTTGTGCTTTTTGTTCCTGTTCTCTGTGTGCTATCCATGTTCGTAGGGTTATGGGGCGGATGGCTTGTTGCAGAATTTACTGATATGCTCACAGTTGAAAATTATGTATTCGGCATTCAATCGTTTTTCAACGAATGGTATGTATGGTATGGTATAATTAAAACTGTCGTATTTGCCTACATCATTGCTACGGTTGCTTCTTTTTATGGTTATTACGTCAAGGGTGGAGCATTGGAAGTCGGAAAAGCAAGTACTAATGCTGTAGTCTCGAGTTCAATACTTATCCTTCTTGCAGATGTTATCCTAACTAAACTACTATTGCAATGATCGAAGTAAAAAATATAAGCAAATGGTTTGATGGAGTTCAAGTGCTCCATGACATTACGGCCACTTTTCAGACCGGAAAGACCAACCTCATAATCGGACAATCAGGTTCGGGCAAGACTGTGCTCTTAAAGTGCCTTGTCGGACTTTTACGCCCAGAAGAAGGAGAAATATATTATGACGGACGCTGTCTCAATACGATGAACACCGAGCAAAGAAAGGAACTGCGAATGGATATCGGAATGCTGTTTCAAGGTTCTGCCTTGTTCGACAATGAAACAGTACTTGGAAATGTAATGTTCCCACTTAAAATGTTCTCAAGATTAAGCTACAAGGAACAGTTGGATAGAGCACATTTCTGTATTGATCGTGTCGGTCTTAAGAATGCTGATAACAAGTATCCTTCCGAGATATCAGGTGGAATGCAGAAGCGAGTTGCAATAGCAAGAGCGATTGCGCTTAATCCAAAATACCTCTTTTGCGATGAGCCAAACTCCGGACTCGATCCACGCACTTCTCTGATGATCGATGATCTGCTCAGCGATATCACTCACGAATATCAGATGACCACTGTGATAAATACCCACGACATGAATTCTGTGCTTGGTATAGGAGAGCATATTATTTTCATCAATAAAGGCTATTGTGACTGGAGTGGAAATGACAAAACCATATATAGAAGCGATAATCAGAGTCTTAATGACTTGGTATTTGCTTCCACTTTGTTTAAGGAAGTGAAAGGATATATGGAAAAGAATGCCAATAAATAAAATCTATCATATTGCGATAATACAAAAGGTTTCTACACAGTAAAGCAAAATTCAAAAGTATGGAAGAAAAAGGTCGAAAGCCCGTCGGCGAAAAGAAGGATTATTCCGAAGAGATCGATAAGAGAGCTAAAGTGGTGTTTGATGTCATGCGTCCGCGTGTGTCAGAGGAAGACTACAAGCGTCTCGTGGATGCCTTCGAAGTGGCTCGTGAGGCGCACTCCAAACAGAAGCGTAAGACAGGTGAGCCATATATATTCCATCCTATTGCAGTTGCTTCTATTGCGGCGCAAGAACTTAATCTTGATATAGATTCAGTGATTGCAGCTTTTCTCCATGATGTGGTGGAGGATACAGACTGGACTGTTGACCAAATACAGAAACGTTTTGGTAATGATGTGGCTTTCCTTGTGCGAGTGGTGACTAAGCAGAAGAAAGAGAAATATGAGATGTCGAAGCAACTTGATAACTTCAAGCAGATGCTGACCTCAGTCCAATATGATATCAGAGCTCTTCTTGTGAAGCTTGCAGACCGCCTTCATAACATGCGTACCCTCTCCTCAATGCGTCCTGACAAACAGATGAAGATAGCAGGGGAGACAGATTATTTCTACGCACCTCTCGCAACTCGTCTTGGACTGTATAATGTCAAGACCGAACTTGAGAATCTTTCTTTACGATTCCGTTGTCCTCATGAATATGCTGAGCTTTCCTCAAGGATTGAAGCTGACATGAAGTCTAATCAAGCACGTCTTAAAATATTTACTGATGAGATTTCTCATATCTTGAAACGTGGGGGGATCAAGTCAAGAGTTTTTGTTGAATACCGCCAACCTTACTCCCTTTGGCGAAAGATGAATAAATATGGAGATGATTTCGATCATCTGAAGTATCGTCATTTCGTTGAGATAGTCTTTAAGAATGAAGAGGGACAGTCTGAAAAAAATACTGCACTGAAAATTTATTCGCTTCTTACCGATAGATTTAAAGAAAAACCCGGTGGAATATCTAACTACATAGACAGTCCTAAGGAAAATGGCTACCAAAGTTTCCATGTAAAATTGCTCGCTGATTTCGGACGTTGGCAAGAAGTGCATATCAGTAGCGAGCGAATGGTGACTAATTCTCAATATGGTTTTCTCAGTGATAGTTCGGAAGGAAATATTCGAAGATGGATTAATAAGTTTCGTTCAAATCTTAGGGAAATTTCTAAAAATGCTCATGAAGGAGGAAGCACGTTTATCGAAAATGTGGTCTCATCGTTCTATAATGATGATATCATGACTTTTACTCCTCAGGGAAAACCAATTGTCTTACCTCAGAAATCAACTGTTCTTGATTTCGCTTATGAAATACATTCTAAACTTGGAGAAAAAGCAAAATTCGCACGTATCAATGGGCGACTTGCATCCATCAAAACTCTTCTTCATCGAGGAGATATTGTGGAAGTTTTCACTGATGCTGAGTGTCATCCCACAAAAGAATGGCTTGATGCCACCGTTTCATATAAAGCAAGGAAAGCAATACGCTCGTATCTTTCAAAACTGCCTAAACCGAAATATGATCGTTGTCCAATATGTATGCCTATGCCAGGCGAGGAAGTAATTGGATTCCATAATACAGGCAGCCGTATCATGGTTCATAAACGCGACTGTCCGGAAGTAATAAAGATGTCATCGCAACTTGGCGACAATATAGTCAGTGTGGATTTTGAAGCTAACGACACTCTTTATCCGGTAGAAATTGAAGTGGTTTGTGTCGACCGTCCTCATATGGTAATTGATCTGGTAGACTGTATTTCAAATAGTCTCAATCTCTCTATTGGGAGTATAAATACCAAGACAGAAGACAGCATAGCCACTATTCTTATTACTTTCTCAGTGCACAGCTATGATGAACTGCGCATGGTCATGGAGCAGATTACAAATCTACCAGATATAGACTCTGTGCGCGAGATTATTTGATGTTTTTTACAGACGCAAGATATCATCACAATAAGGAAGTACTCCCGAACGATGTGTGACAAAAAGAATAGTGTGAGAATCTTTTCTTTCGGATAGTCTTTGCAAAAGAAGTTTTTCTGTATCTTCATCAAGAGATGAGCTTATTTCATCAAGAAGAAGTATGGAGCCAGAGCTAAGAAGACCTCGGGCAATAGCTATTCTTTGCGCCTGCCCTTCGCTTAGGCCGTCTCCATGCTCGCCACAAGTAGTTTCCAAACCAAACTTCAAGTCAAAGACAAAGTCTGCGGCTGCATCATGAAGGGCAGCCTTCATTTCATCCTCTGAAGCGTCTGGTTTTGCAATACGAAGGTTATGTCTGATAGTTCCACTAAGCAAACTATTGCCTTGAGGAACATAAACTATCCTTTTCCGTGTCTCTGCAGAAACCGGATATATAGATTTCTTATCCTTAGTTTCCCCAAATAGTGATATTTCACCAGAATCAGGTTTTAAAATAGAAAGTATAAGCCTAAGAAGTGTACTCTTTCCAGCCCCGGTTTCTCCCATAATGGCAGTTTTACTTCCCGGAGGGAAAATGTAGCTAAAATGATTGAATATCATATTATGATTCCCGGGATAACTGAATGAAACGTTTTGAATTGATATACCCATCGACAAATTGACAGAAGAAATCTCTGATGAATCTTCATTCTGCTCTATAGGCATTTCTTCAATTTCTTTGAGTCGAGAAAATGCAGTATGCGAATTGATCAAGCCGGGAAATAATCTTGCAAGTTCGGCTAATGGACGTTGAATTTGACCGGCAAGTTGAAGATAAGCGGTCATCATACCAAATGTAATCGAACCCTTGAATAGCCCATTTATTCCCCAAAGAAATGCCGCAAGATATCCTGTCTCGAATCCTGCAATCACTGCAGTGCGGGAATACATTGTAATGTTTGCTCGTCTTCTGATGACGCTTAGCCTTGAATGATGAAGTGCGGAAATTGCTTCAATCGTACGTAAGGAATGTCTGTAGGTTATTAGAAGTATTCGATGTTGAAGACTTTCCTGCATCTTTTCTTGAACACGACTTTCTATATCCCTAATTCTTTTCGTCAAGACTTTCATTTTCTTATAGAAAATCTTGCCAAACATCAGAAATAGTGGTAGGATTATCACTAAGATAATCGCGAGAAGTGGACTGAAATACCATAAAAATAGGAATGCTCCAATCAATTGGAAAATTGCTATTATAACTGTTGGCAATGTACGGCAAAGACATTCTGATGCCACTCGGCTGTCTTCGGTAAGCCTGGACAGTACATCACCGGAGTGATATTTTTCACTGCCAGTCCATATGGCATTCATAAGTCGGCGAAACAGTCTTTCCTGAATCTTATTTTTTAAGTCAGCCTCAGATAGATCAGTAGTGCGGTTGCCTACAGCTGAGAAAATGAGCTCTATTGCTAATGCGCTCACCAACCCAACTACACAAAAAAGAAGATTTCCTGACGTATATCCTGTAGCTAAATCAACAGCACGCTTGCTCAGCCATACGAAGACCAAACCCATGACAACACGTATTATACCTGCAGAAGCACTGAAAGCTATGTGTCCGCGAAATCCTCGTGTCAGTCCGTAAATATATCGAATCATGAATCTTTATCCTTCTTTATTCCGGGACCTTAGTAAATCTTCTAATACGCGTTTGAGTCCCCTGAATATATAACTACTGTAGGATAATAAAATTGTATGAGGATCAATCGTAACCTTTGATTTCATACGGCTACTGTTCCTACAAAATGAATATATTTTACCTGCAAGATACCCATCCGGACGTTTTGACTTATCCTGCGAGGCTCTTCCAAAATTACCTTCTTTTAGGATAAAGGAAAGAATTTTAAATGATTGTTTGGGATAATTATTTGAATATAAAGGGCATTCTTCTTCAGAAAGGCCTACATAATTGACAGCTATGGGTGAAAATAATTTCCATCCCCTTAAGAGACGAAAATCTTTGAGTAACTTTTCGAGTTCTTCAGTATCAATTTCCTTATGATGAGCGTGAAGAAGCATAGTCCAGTCGCATATCTGACGCAGTCCGATTCCTCCGTTCAAGAAATGAAGATACATATGCATGAACACAAAAATGACGGTGAAGATGGGAGAGGGGATCGAAATTTTCTCTCCTCCTATTTCTATAATGCTGTTTTTTAAAAATAATTGCTGTTGACTCCATTCTTGAAATTTTCGATTAGCTTTTTGAGTAGGCAATATTCCGGCAATTCGATGAAGTTCAATCCTTACTCCATTCAGATTACAACCATAATGTTTGGCTTCTGGCATGAATTTTTCTTCATCGTCCCATCCTAATCCGTTGACAACTTTATAAGCAGAATAATAGTTTTCATTTCCAACATATATATCAATGTCTCCACATTGACGAAGTGACGGAGAAGGATATGCCCTGGCATATGCCTGACCTTTCAATAAAACAGTTTCAATACCCTCAGCTTTCAGTTTTGAGACAACCTCAGCTACACTCCAATCAAGCAATTTATGGGTGCGACGATTCCGTTCATTTATCGAATATGCATTTCGTATCCATTCCTTTGGAGGCAATAGATCCTCAGGAAGCGATAAAGCCGCTTCTGTAACGAGTATTCCAATAGTCTGCTCCATCGCCATCCTTCCAATTGCGTCCCAGTCAACCGGAAAATCGATATACAATCTTCTGTCTATAGGAATATTCCACAATGAATATTTGACAAGTGACGCGAGCTGCGATGCCACCAAGCTCTTATAAGACATTTTTGTTAATTTATTGTTCTACGATTCCGGCTTCAAACCACATATCTACTAATTCTTTGGCATCCTTGCATGCAGTTTCAATATCTACATCATATCGGTCGATAAGCAATTTTTCTATATTTTTACTATTAAATGAAGTGTCTGGTAATGCTTCCCATATATATGCTGCAGATTCGTTTAGCGATATTATTCTATTGAAATCAATTAATTCCAGACTTTCAGCCACTAACATCGTTTCTCTTCCAAGTTTCCTCATCATTAATCCTTTTATCTTTTTCATAATTATATTATCTTTATTATTTTTATCTTTGGCAATATTATCAACAAATTGTAAAGAGATGC
>CAZGGB010000017.1:0-44929 GCA_964525115.1 uncultured Sangeribacter sp.
GCATCATTGCAGGAGTAACATTGGAGATATAACCTGCGAGAAGGGCTGACACTTCTGATGTGGCGTGCCCTACCGCATAGTCAATATATGCTGTCATTACCCCATGTTTGCCCTGTCAATCTTTGAACGGACAAATACAAATTGTGGAAATTTCTGTGAACTTGCCGCCTTCTCCCACGGCACGAATAGCGCGGAGAATAACCATCCTTGTATCAAGTGAAAGAGGTTGATCCGTACCATTACGGGCTTTCTGCTCATCGAGCCAATTGGAAAAACGAGTGATTATTGCCGTATCTACAGCACTAAGCAATATAGTACGATTAAGACTCCTCTGATAATTTGCCTGAGCCTCTCTCTCAAATCGTTGAGCAACCTCTCCGGTAAGAACGGGCATGCATGCTATCGTAATGCCATAGTTTATCGATTTGGTTACTTTTTCTTCTTTGGGAGGATTTTCTTTTCATCGGCTTTGAGGCGACGCTCCACTTTCTTTACATCTTCTCCTGCCGGGAGGGATTCCGGACGGATACCACGATCTAAAAGCATATTCCTGACTGCACTGTTGTTGTCGACGTGCTCCCTTTCGATGCCAACTTGTCCACGAAGGTCTTTCTGCTGGACATTGACGGAGGTCATCTCAGCTGCCAGATCCTTAGCTTTGATGGCTACCGTTGACAGAAAATCAGCAAGAGGCCTTTTCTCGGGAGCACCAACTCTACGCTTCATCATCGCAGTGTCAAGACCGAAAAGTGCACGATCACCCTTCGCTCTAATGATTGCAAAACCTTTGGCATCTACGCCTCTCTCATAAAGCACACCTGAGAGTGTATGTTCGGTGTCTGCAAGTTTGGAACGTGCTTGCACACGTTCAAAATCAAGAAGTCTTTGATGCACAAGTTCAGCACGACGGGTCTGAACTGCAAAATAGTTCTGAGCAAAAGCAATCTCAGGCTTACGAGGGTCACCATTTTGCGCTACAAGATAGCACGCATAGCGCGTCAGCATAACGTCTTCTACTTGACGCTCAGCACCTGAACCCACTTTGACCATTTTCCCGGCGTCGGCAAAATGATCGGCTACTTTTTCCCCTGCATTCTCACAGGATTCTTTAGCACGCACAAGCACATCTTTGAACCTATCCCATTTTGCATAGCCCAAAAGAGGATAAAGTTCACGCGCGCTCCAACATTCCACACCATCATATTCAATGGCGATGGATTCGAAACTATTAAACAGATCTTGTATCTCGTTTGCCTTCATATTGCTATGTTCTTTGCGAATACAAAATTAATAAAAATCTTTCAGAAAATCAAGAAGATACATAAAATTTTTGAATACAAATTCTTTATTTTTTCTCCCGTGCGCGATGAGGATGAAGCATTCTTTTTTTAGATTCTTTTATTGGGTCTAATCAGCGGCCTAATTTGCTATCTAATCATCGGTCAGTTTGGTGGAATTTTAACATCACCGTGATGACATCAAAATTTATTAATTAAAACATTTGAAATAATGACTGGGACTGATTGAATTTGCATATGAAATTCAGCTGCATATATGATTAGCATGCGTACGAATTGGCGTGCAGCCACCACACGGAAGTCGCTATAATATAGCGACTTTGTAAGCATAAAAAACCTATATGCCAGTATTTATTCATCTACGGGATAAAAATCAAATGCACAAAGTTCTCTGAACACATTATTTTATAGTAGATAAACTATAGATAAGAATATTCCGTTAGATTAATAAAGAAATTATCATGACTGTCAGAGAAGAATTGTTGGAAATGCGGAGAAGACTTAATGGAATCTTCGACAGTAGGGAGAGAGAGGCCATTATCCAGTTGATCTTTGCCCACACCAAGGGTTGGAGCAGGGTAGACCTCATAATAAATGAAGGAAAGGAATTGTCTGATTTTGCCAAGAAAGAAATCCACCGTATAGTAGATCGCCTTATCCTTGGTGAGCCTATCCAATACATCACCGGTCAAGCTCGTTTCTACGGAATGGATTTCAAGGTCGGCCCCGGTGTACTCATTCCGCGTCCAGAGACTGAAGAACTTGTGGATTGGATTCGCGACGATTCGGACGGGAAAACCGATCTTTCCATTCTTGACATAGGCACTGGCTCAGGATGCGTGGCAATAGCACTGGCGAAGCATCTCTCATTTCCAAATGTTACAGCCCTCGACGTTAGCCATGCCGCTATCTTGCAAGCGAAGGAAAATGCAGGTATTCTTAAGGTCAAGATAGAATTAATAGAAGCAGATATGTATGAATGGAGTCCTGCTCCAAATGCATATGATGTAATAGTGAGCAATCCACCCTATATTGGTCTTGATGAAAAAAATGACATGGAAGTCCGTGTCAAGGATTTTGAACCGTCAGAAGCATTATTCGTTGAAGGAAACGATCCGATAAAGCCATACAAAAGAATAGAAGAAATTGCTTCCGATGCATTGAAGCCAAGAGGCCTTGTATATCTTGAACTTAATCCCCGCTTTGCCGAGGATGTGAAAAAATATTTTGAATCTAACGGATGGCAAGACGTTGAAATCCGTATAGATTCTTATGGCAAAAAACGTATGCTTAAAGCCATAAAAGATTAATTATATCTCATAGCAATCTCATGAAAAGAAAACCTACTGCTGAAGAAATGCTTGTACGCATGGCCGAACTTTGTGCCGGTGCTGAGCAGTGTTCCGGTGATATTCGTCAGAAGATACTTAAGCAAGGATTTTCAATAGAAGAGGCGGATAAGATGCTCGCCTATCTGCGTGCTAATAAATATATCGACGACTCTCGTTATGCACGCGCTTATGCAGTAGATAAGGTCCGATTCTCTGGATGGGGAAAAATGAAAGTCAAGATGGGACTTAGGGTGAAAGGTATGTCTGACTCAGTAATAGCTCAGGCCTTAGACTATATACCTGAAAAAGACTATGTGGAAGTTCTTTATAAAGTTCTGTTGGCAAAAGCGAGGAGTCTCGACCTTAGAGAGGTCAAAGAGCGTCAGAAACTTTATCGTCATCTTGTTTCCAGAGGATTCGAGTCCCAACTCATAATCTCAGCTATAAGAAATTATATTAATAATACGGAAAAACCAAATTATTAAACAATTAACCGATTAAACAATGCTCAAAGACATAGCCGACTTTTTCTTGCCCCGTACATGCCATCTGTGTGGATGCCATCTTAGGGAATCAGAAGAAATTTTCTGCGTGAGATGCATAGAGACTCTTCCTCGTTCGCTCTATCATCTTATGTCTATGAATCCTATGGAACGTCGCTTTGCCGGAATCGTTCCTTTCGTGCGAGCAACGGGCCATTTTATATATTCCAGAAATTCTGAATTGGCGGCTGCTATTCACGACATGAAATACCGTCAGTTCCCCTCCGTAGGTCGTAAGCTTGGCGAAATTGTAGGGGAAGAACTAAATATGGCTGGTTTTTTCTCGGGTGCAGATTGCATTGCCCCGGTGCCCATGCATTGGTGGAAGAAAGCAAAGCGTGGCTACAATCAGGTTGATTTCATTGCAAAAGGTCTTAGTTTAGCCACTGGTCTTCCAGTAGTCAATGTGCTTGAAGCAACCAAACCTCATAAGACACAGACTGCAATGACTCTTCAGCAGCGACTTGAAAATCTATCAGGATCATTCAATGTCAAAAAACCGGAAATTATTCAGGGAAAAGGCCTGGTGCTCATCGACGATGTCTGCACTACTGGCTCAACACTTCGGGCGCTCGCGGAAGAAATTACTGCTACCGTATCCGACTGCCGCCTCTACTTACTGTCGCTCTGCGTGACAGTCTGATCCATAATATGAAGTTGTTTAAACTTCAATAACTTTTTTGTCCATCAACCTTCTGTTTTCTCTTGAGAAAGTTGAATTTGTCATAAAAAATCTTTAAAAATACTTGCAAATTTGTCTATAATATCGTAAATTTGCGTTATAATTGGGAGAATATGTTGATTTGGCATGCTCCTTTCTCCTCTTAAATATGATATTATGAATACTCCAGACAAATTGCTTGCAGAGAAACTTCTGCAAATCAGTGCTATAAAGCTTCAACCCTCCATCCCGTTCGTATGGAGCTCTGGTTGGAACTCGCCTATTTATAATGACAACCGTAAGGCTTTGTCATATCCTGATGTGCGTAATTTCATAAAAATTGAAATGGCGCGCCTCATTCTTGAAAATTACCCGAATGTAGATGCAATAGCTTCTGTGGCAAACGGTGCTATTGCATTTGGTCTGCTTGCTGCTGACGCTATAGGGCTTCCATTTGCTTATGTCAGGGATACTCCTAAGGATCATGGCCTTGAAAACACCATTGAAGGCAATCTGAAGCCGGGGTGGAAGGTCGTTGTCATTGAGGATCTTATCTCTACAGGAGGTAATTGCCTGCGAGCTGTAGAGGCTGTAAATAATGCAGGATGTGAGGTAATAGGTATGGCTGCTCTGTTCAATTATGAATTCCCTATTGCCCTAAAGCGTTTCCGTGAGGCTAATCTTAATGCTGTAGCTCTCTGCACATATACTTCGATGCTTGAAGTGGCTGAGAAGATTCATTTCATTAGCAACGACGAGGCAGAGACTCTCCGCGAATGGAGAAAGAACCCCGGTTCTTGGGTCCCCAATATTCCTGAGGCATTCTAAATTCCGAATATGATTTCTCTCCGTTAAGCTATACGATTAAACAAACATACGATTAAATACTAAAAACCATGGCAACATATAAAAGCGAAGAAGTTCCTTTGAAAGCTTCTGCAGAAAGTGTCTTCGACCGCTTGAGTAATTTTGAATCACTCAAAAGCCTCTTGGCTCAGGTGCCGGAAGACCAGATTCCTGCCGACAAAAAGGAAATGTTTGATAGCATACGTCTCACTAATGATAGTATAGAGCTTCCCGGTGGCCCCGTCGGTAGCATACGCCTTAGGGTTGTCGAGCGTACAGCTCCGTTTCGCATCACTCTGAAAGGCGAGGGAACTCCGGTGCCTCTTCAGTTGCAACTCGACATCCATCCTGTCGACGTCACATCATGCAGAGCTCAGGCTAAAGTTGATCTTGAGATTCCAGCTATGCTCCGTCCTATGATTTCCGGACCAATGCAGAAGATGACAGAGCAGTTTGCAAGCGTATTGCGATCAATACCTTTTTAAGTTTCTATTTATTAATTCCTACAGATTCAATGACAGGCTTCCTATCCTTTCTGAAGAAGGGTAGTCTCTTCTTGCCGCTGATGGCCATGCTGTCAGTAGGATCGTCGTGCAATCAGATCGATGACGATCGTATCCCCTCCTTGCCTGTTTATATTAATCTTTCCGGATCTGGAATGTGGAATACCTATGGTGTGTCTGGTATAGGCGTGTCAAGAAACTTTATCAATTATCAAGGTGTCGTGAGTCCATCCAATTTCCCATTCAATGCCAATACATATGTTGGCTTTGGAGGGGTATTGCTCGTCGGTGGTGTCGATCCTTTCACTTCCGAACCTAATGTGCCGCTTGCCTACGATCTTGCATGTCCGGTGGAGTGTAGTCAGACAGTGAGGGTGACAATCGATTCTGACAATCTTGAAGCCGTTTGCCCTGTCTGTGGGTCGCATTATGATGTCATAATGGCAGGCGGTAGTCCCGTTTCCGGACCGGCACTCACAGGAAAGTACAAATATGGTTTGCGTCGCTATTCATGCGATCCGGTTCAAGGGGGAGGATATATTATTCATAATTGACATGGCACAGCTTTTGTTGATGATATTGCGTGGAATTGTGATTGGCGTGGTGGTGTCTGCTCCAATGGGTCCGGTCGGCATATATTGCATTCAGCGCACTCTCGACAAAGGTCGACTCTCCGGTTTATATACGGGAATTGGAGCTTCTATCTCAGATTTAATATATTGCCTTTTGACAGGTTTTGGCCTCTCGTTTATCGAAGATTTCATAAATAATCATCGTTCTCCCATACAGTTGATCGGATCTGTAGTGCTAATTTTCTTTGGTATATGGCTCATAAGAAAGAAACCGGATGGTTCTATAGCCGCAGATGCTGATCATGGCGCGCCCTCGCGTGAAGGAGATATTCTTAAAGGGTTTGCATTGACTTTCTCCAATCCCCTTATACTATTCCTGATCATCGGATTGTTTGCGCAGTTCAACTTCGTGATTGAGGGAATGCAATTTTATCATTATATTCTCGGTTTTGTCGGAATAATTGCTGGAGCATTAGGATGGTGGTGGCTTGTCACCTATTTTGTCGACAAATTGCGGGGGCATTTCACTCAGCGCACTATGAAGTTTATCAATATGGTGATAGGGATAATCATCCTGATTTTTGCAGCTGTCGGGATATATTCTTCCACATCCGCTATGCTGACTGCTCAGACCCTTCGAAGTCCTTCTTTGTCAGATTCAATGACTCTATCATTCCGTGTAGCCGACGAAAAGATGAAAGGATGGCTTGTTGTGATTCCTTGTGAGAATGGAAAAGAGTTAAGGCTACAGGTAAATCCCATTTCTGTTGAAGATCCTTTTGGCGATTCTCGCACTGATGCACTTAGCCTTCGGGTATCGGAACTCCCTGAAAGAAAAGAATTGGCATCTGTCGTAGTATCACAAGGAGTCGACGCATATCGTGGGAAAAATTCATGGCGGATTAAGCAGATCGGTAAGCAATGGAATGTTTTTGTCGGTAATCGTGAATACAATCATATTCTTGCTTTCGAATCTGCTCTTGATATGTCAGGAACGCCAGAAATAGTTCCTCAATTGTCAGGTGCCATTTCTGTCAGCGAGTTTAGCTTTGACGAGGTGCATAATGATATATTCGATCTCTTAGAAGAAGATGTCTATTCTTTCTTAAATGAATTTTCAGGAAAACGCAACGAGCTCCCTGGAGTATACTCTCTTCTCGACTATGAATTCGACGACACTTATGCACGCCCTGGTGGATCATATCGTCTCGCTGTGGTGCCTGATGGGGAATCCGGGTGTTTCAATATTTTTTATTTAGACGGAGCTAAAATTAATAATGTGCTTTGGTCTTCGGGAATGATAAAAGGAAGATTGCAGCCGACTAATTTTGCAAATATATTTAATGTAGAGTGGAGAGATGCCGAAGGGGAAATCATGCGTCACGACATCCAAGCCGAATTTGATCCCCTTGCACTTTCATTGGCAATTAAATTCCCGTATCAAAGCAGCGCAATGCGTTATCGTAAGGAATAATAGGCGAGAGGGTCACCAACCTCCTGACGCACCGCCTCCACCGGTTCGGCCACCTCCGAATCCACCGCCAAAGCCCCCTCCGAAGCCTCCTCCTCCTCGTCTGCGTGTTGCGGCTCCAAGAGCAGCTGCTGCAGCCATGGCGGCAGCCATATCCTTCTTGGGTATGCGAAATCCCTTGTTATCTTGATTCCCACAGTATTCACACCGGTATTGCGACACACCCTCGCCTTCTCTTTGGTAGGTGGGCTGGCGCAGGGTTCGATTGCCTATGAAATGGTAAGCTCTTGTGCCGCAGTGTGGGCATTGGGTATATTTTGAATTGTGAGAAGGAAAAGCGGTGACCTCTGTATTCCCACATTTCTCACACTTATGCACGTCGTAATGCACCGAACCCAATTTTTCTTCAAATTGCTGGCTTGGAGTCAGAGAGCCCATGGCTTCACTTCCTTTCATCAGATGCATCTTTCCTCCGCAGTTCTCACACTTGCGTGTCCCATAGCGAGCTCGGCGATAATGGTAGAGTGCAAGAAGATAGAAGGGGAGTGCAGTCAGTAAAGTGCCTATCGAAAGGAATCCAAGCAATGCAAGACTCGATCTCCATTCGGTTGCCTTTTCTGCTTGCGATTTCAGCTTGCGCGTTTTTATTCTATTTGTTATATAGCTTCCGGCTGCAATAATCCAGAGTATAAATGCCACGCCGGTGAGAAACCACATGATTGTCTCCTTGCTTATTGGAGCTTCTTCAATGCCCGAATAGTTGTCTGAAAGTTTAGATCGCAATTCTTCAGCATATTCAGGATCCATCATAATCTTGGAGATCATAGCAGTCGCCTCGTCTACTGCGCAGTCGAGGCAATCATTCCTCATGTTTGGAACCACGGTCTCCCTTATTATTTGTCCGCATGTGATGTCAGGAAGCACTCCTTCAGTCCCATAGCCGGTCTGTATTCTGACCTGACGGCTATCAGGCGATATCAATAGCAGCACACCATTGTCGTTGTCCTTTTTGCCAAGACCCCATCTTGTGAAGACTTTTTCAGAAAAATCCTCAATCGTATAGTCGCCGATTGATGGCACTACAGCAACTGCCACTTCGGCTGAAGTGGCATCGCGCAGATTCTGCAGCCGGGCATTTACTTCGCTTTTAGTCGTCGAACTTAGTCTACCTTCTGGATCAGCCACATATTCATATCTGTTTGCTAGGTTAGGATTGACAATTTCGTCCGGTGTATATTCTCTTCCCTGAGCCGAAAAAGTCAACACCCAAATCAGCATCCCTGATATCAAAATTAAAAATCTCTCTCTCATTCCAAATTGCCTACTCACTGTTCTATATTCACTCTTCTCTATTCTATTCGCCTCATACTTATCTATTACACTGCAGGAAGAGTATGCCCATTAAGCGTGCGGAATAGATCTAACGCATATACATCTGTCATAGCCGATACGTGGTCTACTACACCCTGGAGTCTCGTGTTAAGGCTATCAGACCTGACATCATATTGATGTGGCACTTTCTCAAGCAGAAGCCTTGAATAAGCCTTTTCAGGAGCTACCACCGCTCCAACCAGATTTTCCATCAGATAAGTGATAATCCTGTTGCCTGCCAATTCGATATCCACAACTTCGGGGGCATTGTATATTTTCTTCCATGCTGTCTCGCTGCATTTGGCATATGCCTCACTTAATCTTCCTGGAATATTGGCTGTCAACGATCCGTTATAGTCTCCGGCAAGTATTTCTTTCTCATGGTCAGTGAATTCTTTTGAGCATCCTCCTACGAGCGCGCCAATCACCTTAGATCTCATATAACCAACTTGCTCATTCGGATCGTCGAGTCGTTTCATTGAGTCTACCATATGTGTTTGCTCTTTCTCGTTGAAAAAATTGAGCATCAGTTCCTTCACCTCTGCTGTGGATAATATTTTCAACTTATGAGCATCTTCTATGTCCATAATCTGATAGCATATGTCATCTGCCGCCTCCATTAAGAATACAAAAGGATGTCTTGCATGGCGTCCTTTTTCAATTTCCGGAATTCCAAGTTCTTCCGCCACTTGCAAATAGATTTCTTCCTCAGTCTCAAAATATCCGAACTTCCCTTTTTCTCCAGCCTTGGTAGAAGGAAACGGATATTTCACTACTGATGCCAATGCACTGTATGTCATGGCATATCCACCCTTTCGTCTCCCTTCAAACTGGTGCGTGAGAAGACGAAACGAATTAGCATTCCCTTCAAAATGCGCAAAATCATTCCATTGTCTCGGTGTCAGCTTGCTCTTTAAAGCAAGTCCGGCTCCCTCTGTGAAGAAACTTGATATGCTCTTTTCTCCATTGTGTCCAAAAGGGGGATTGCCAAGGTCGTGGGCAAGACATGCTGTCGCTACTATATCTGCCATATCCCGGAGCTTGAAGGTATTGGTGTCGTAGCCATGTCGGTCGATAAGGATGTTTGTCACCTCATTAGCCATTGATCTGCCGACTGAAGACACTTCCAAACTATGTGTCAGACGATTGTGTACGAAAATTGACCCGGGTAATGGAAATACTTGGGTCTTATTCTGCAGCCTTCTGAAAGGGGATGAGAAAATCAGCCTGTCATAATCCCGTTGAAAGTCAGAGCGGGTATGTGTCTTCGGATCATGATATTGCTCAAGTCCAAGACGCTTGTCGGAGATTAATCTGTTCCAGTCCATAATGCAAAATTAATCATTTTATTTGTTAAAAAATCTTTAGGTATCGATTTTTTTTGTAATTTTGCGGAGTTTTTCTAATAGGCATATGAACTATATAGGTCAAAAGTATTGTTATGGCGGAGAAAAAGCCTTGTTGCTGATGGTATCCGTAATGCTCATAGTGCTGGTTTCCTGCGGAAATAAGGCAGGCGGAATCAATTATGAATCTGCTATGCCGGAGGAAAACCAGTTTCATGCCGACAATGACATAGCTATGACTGTAGCATCAATCGTTGATGCAGTGCGGGTAGGAGAAATGCTTGACTCTGCCGACTATGATTTCAATGGAATCCTGACTGACGGCCAAGGAACGCCTCTGTATACTGATCTTGGAGGCAATCCCGGTGAATGGCAAGTGCGTGTGGAGAGTCCTGATGCAGCCCGTATTTGCAATCTGCATCTTGGCGACCTTATGGCCGACGACTTAAGAAGGTATATTCTTGGGGCGTTAAATCTCAATGATGCCGACCTTGTGACAGCCTATGTCAATCCCTCCGACGACCAAGAATTTATTTGGCTTTACGATATTGGCGATGTCAACGTGTCTTTTTCAGAGACAGCTGTCAATTCCCCCTCAGGGCTCGAAGGCATAATAATGTCGGTATCCGTCTCAAAAAAGTGAAAGGGAAGATTTTTGAGATGGGCTCTTATTGATTGATCGTTGCCCTTAGCATATGATGTCCGAATCGGCATCGTAGGCACTCATGTTTCTCACAATATTCCTTTTTAAGATGGATAAGAGCTTGTGAGGTTCCGGCATTTTTCGCATCGAGTCCTAATTGATGCCAATTCCTGATGATGGTATTTTTTTCAGGTGGAAGATCTGTGAGCAATCCAATGGCAGCTTCCTTCATCTCATGATCTGAATGCATCAAAGCATAAGTGTAGAGTATGGGTACTGCTACATTAATCAGTAGTATGTTTATGCTGCCTTCAGAAAGCGACGGCGGATTTGCCTCTGTCTGAGTCTCGCTTCCAAAAGTCAATCTCTTGCTCCAATAAGGATCTACCTTCCATTGGAAAAGCGGTCGCAATCTCTCCTCATTTCCTTTGGTTTCTAATATTCGGTTAAGAAGGTCTGGAGTCTCTGTCATGGCTTTTGCTAAAAGTGCTATTCTCCTATAAGGAAGATTTTGTGGTCTTGTCCTTGCGAATTTCCATGAAGTCTTCGGAATAGGATGCATGGAATATTTCCTTGCAAGAAATTGATATTCCCTACACATTATCTGGTATCTCCTGTCTGTGATATATAGCACCGGGTCAAGCAACCCTGCCTGGCCAAAGAAGATAGCTTCCATTTGCAAGATGTTGTCTGAATGTCTGCGTAGATGGTTGAGATCGATACTTTCTGCAAGCATCTCAAACGGTATTCCATTCAGTCCAAAACCAAGGGCTCTTGCAAGAGTCATGAAGCAAGCTTCATTCCAGTCTCCATTTGTTTTCCTGAGAGTTTCTTCAATTCTTGTGGCCTTATGTTGCAGACGTTCGATTGTGAGAGTCTCTATCCAGTCTAAACGCCTTAGAGAGTCGGTCATATGAAGGCGGGAAGCGCATCTTATATCGGAGTTAATGGATGTCAGATAGGCAAATGTCGTGTAGAAATTTTCCGGGAGTGACACTCTCATTTGCGCTATTTCAGTGCCATCTTTTCTGCTTATCCGAGTGTCGCTGACAGCCACAATGTGGAGAATGACATTGTCATAAGCCGGATCATTGCTATGTCCATGTCTATGCCAGTCGGAAGCTTTCATATGTATTTCGATATTCCCGATCCACACTCTTCCGTCAATCTTTATCTTTGCATTGAAAAAATCCGGACCTGAATTCCTGTTCAAGATTCCGGGGTCGATCACTCGTACCCTTTCCCCGCTCTCAAGAGTGAAAGAGAGTCCGAGCATTCTGTGGCTCCATAGCAATTGGAATATTTCTTCCATTGGGATATAAATGAGATTAGAATCTATACGAGATTCTAAAGTCAATGGTAGGGTACACAGGTAGGGCTTTCATGAGTCCCATATATGTTCCTACTTTGCCGCCCAAGTTGACAAGGTCATTAAGCACAGTCCCGTCATGTGTGGTCACTTTAGGGGCACCTCCCCAAAATTGCACTCCTGCATCGAAAGAAGCCTGCCATTTGCCGTCATTGCTTAGTGCACCTCCATAGCCGAATCCAAGATAAGGGCGAAATTTGTTCACTTTAGCTTTAGCGCTGACGGTGCCGTCTTTGTCGGGCATCATTAGGTAGGGGGTGCCATCTTTATAGTCGCCTACATGCACTCCCAGACGGCCAAAAGACTCCATTTTCTCTTGAAGTTGGTCCACAACCCTTGGATCTAAATATGTGCCCTGTAATGCAGTCAAACCTGTGAGATCTGCCAGAAAATTCTCGTCGTTTATTGCCTTGTCATAGAAATCATCTGAAGTCACACCGTTATATAGTCGGTCATACATATTGAGTGCCAACAGTGACGGCATCTCTGTGATTGCATTTAGTGTCTTCCCCATTGAGTTTCCGCCTACAAAGAACCCGGCAGTGAAATGCCAATGCTTATTATTCTTAAAAGGATAGACATCGACAAGCAATTTGAAGGTGGCCATCGTAAATTTGGATTCCATCTTGACTTCCTGGTCGATTGTCAACCCGCTCATCCGATACATCATATCCTGTATCCTATCGAATTTATCACTGACTTTGCCGTCTACATAGCTGTTCATGTCAAAATACATTGGCATCATAAACCGGGGCATCCAGTCAAAGCCAACCCTAAGTTTTGTCCATTCCGTCATTGGGGAGGCCACTTCAAGCCCGAGTCCAGTAGTGCCTATATTTGCAGCCAATTCAATTGAGTTGAACACTCCATGCTTGTTCATTGTTTCTGCAAGTTCCTTTAGTCGGTTGGGATATTCGTCATCATATTGTTGGGCATATGATGTCATTGGCACAATGGCGCATATTATGGCAATAAATTTTATTAGATATTTCATGTTCTGTCAATTTCAAATTATCCGACTTGCGAATCGTGATGCAAAAATAGCAAATTATTTTGAAAGAATCATTCTTATTTGATAAAATTTAATCGTTCATTGATATTTTTAGGCTCTAAAAGTGTTTTATAAGTAATTTTGGAGATGAAGTTGTTGCGACTTATTTTTATTTCAATATTTTTTTTTATTCGTAAATAAGTCGAAACAACTTCGATTACTGAAGATAGAAGAAGAAATGAAGGAAAATAAGCGAAAGTTTGCAGGCAGAGGAAGTTGGACCCCCGACCGTATCCTGCGCCGTGAAAACAAGGGTGATTCAGAGATTGGTCTCATGGCTTTTATCTCTTCCGCTCTTCCTGACGCGAAGCGTGCCGACATAAAGAAATGGCTCAAGTTTGGCCATTTTGCGATTGATGGGGCTGTCACTACAGCTTTTGATGCTCCTGTGGCTCCCGGCAGCGTCGTGGAGCTTAATCTAAGTCGCCCTTTCGTGGTCTTTAGCCATCCTCGGCTTAAGATTGTATATGAAGACGATGACATTATTGTCGTGGATAAAGGGTATGGTCTCCTCTCTGTAGGCACTGACTCCTCAAAAAAGAGTAATGTGGAGACTGCCTATAGCATTTTGCGCGATTATGTGAAATCTGTACATCCCTCAAATAAGATTTTTATAGTCCATCGTCTTGATCGTGACACTTCCGGTCTCATGGTGTTTGCTAAAAATATCGAGTCAAAGGAAGCGCTTCAACACAACTGGAATAATATGGTGCTTGAACGTAAGTATGTGGCTCTCCTTGATGGCGAACTTGAAAAAGATTCCGGAGAAATTCGCAGTTATCTTGCCGAGACATCTCAGCATGAGGTGTATTCTATAGAAGATGGCTCAGAAGGGAAGCTTGCTGTCACCCGATATAAGGTGCGTCGTCGTGGTAAAGGACACACTCTTGCAGAATTCTCTCTTGACACCGGTCGCAAAAACCAGATTCGAGTCCATGCACACGACCTCGGTTGCCCGATCACTGGCGACAAGCGATATGGTAATGGTTCTGGACCTTTGCATCGACTTGCCCTGCATGCTGAAACCTTACGTTTTGCTCATCCTGTCACCCGTCGGGATATGAATTTTTCGAGTCCAATACCATCTCAATTCAACAAGTATGTCTAATCATTTCGATTATATGCCCAAACCTGAAGGTTGGGTGCCTCAGGATGAGGAAGAAAAGCCTGCAACGATAGAGACGGAAGTATCAGATGAATCTTCCGACCGGCAAGTTGATAACAATGAGATTGACAATATTGACCGGATTTCAGATGTCCCTGTCCAGCCGGAAGATCATAACTCTTTAGAGAGGTTTATCACCAAATGTTCCAATTTTCTATCGTGGATATTTGTCCCTCTCCTTATGCCCGTTTACGGCATAATGCTCATATTCTCATTGTCATTCCTTTCTTACGCCCCTTTCCATACTAAGCTTGTATTCACACTTATTGTCTTAGCAGCCAATTTCGTTGTCCCGATGCTTCTAATTCTGTTGCTTAAGAAAATGAATGTTATCAGCGATATAGGGCTTAACGGACGGCGAGAACGCCTTATTCCATACATTATCACTATTGTTTGTCTTGCAATGACGGGTTTGTTCCTGTATCTAAAGATGGCTCCTCTTTGGGTGTCTATGTTTTATTTTGGAGGTGCCTTAGCCGGTTTGATCAATCTGTTTGTCAATTTCAAATGGAAGATCAGTGCGCACGCAGCAGGAATAGCCGGAATCGTGGCGATGCTGATACAAGTGATTAAGGAAGGTCCCTCATCTGAGGGAATGGTGTGGTGGATAGTTGCTGCTATAATCACGGCAGGTCTTTTAGGTAGTGCCCGTATATGGCTCGGTCGACACACTCTTATGCAGGTGCTTGCCGGCTCGGCGGTGGGTTTCCTATGCGTATGGACACTATCACTTATTTGATGATAAGTAGCTCGCAAAAATTAATGATATGATAAATGCGAGATAATCTTGAGGCAGGTTGGCTGCGGAGTGAAGGAGCTTAGCGAGCTAAGCGACTGAACGACAATTCCAAGATGGCCAAGATTAGCCGCAGTTATCATATCAAGATCTTTCAAGCTGCTTGGTCTTCATATATCGTTTAATTTTTGTGAGCTACTTAATAATGTTAAATGTTTGGACATTTAAGCCTTTTTTATTAATTTCGCACTTTGCAATGCAAAGGCATATTCATCCTTTCGTTGGCAAATTTTAATTATTCATTTATCATCAAATAAAATGGCACAGCAAGAAAATCAAAATCAACTGCAGATCCAACTGCGTCCCGAAGTTGCAGATGGCAAATACTCCAATCTTGCAATGATTGGTCACGGACCCAACGAGTTTCTGATCGACTTTATTTTCGCAGCTCCTGGCATGCCCCAGGCTCCAGTGGTAAGTCGCGTGATAATGAGTCCCGAAAATGCTAAGCAGCTCCTTCGTGCTCTCAATGAGAATGTGCAGAAATACGAAGCAAACTTCGGGGTTATCTCACCTCGCCGTCCTGGCCAGAACTCCGGCAACGGTTTCAGCAATAACTAATTATTAATTGAGAATTGAGAATTGTGTCTAATAATTCAAATTCTCAATTCTCAATTCTCAATTCTCAATTAAAACTTTATGCTCTACATATATAATACTCTGAGCCGTATAAAGCAGCCTTTCAAGCCCTTGCATGAAGGAAGTGTGGGCATGTATGTATGCGGCCCTACTGTATATGGCGACGCGCATCTTGGTCATGCACGTCCGGCCATCACCTTCGATGTCCTTTTCCGCTATCTTAAGCATCTTGGTTATAAGGTGCGTTATGTGCGAAACATTACTGATGTCGGCCATCTTGAGCATGATGCCGATTCCGGTGAAGATAAGATTGCCAAGAAAGCTCGGATTGAGCAACTCGAGCCTATGGAAGTGGTACAATTCTTTCTTAACCGCTATCATCGCGACATGGAGGCTCTCAATGTGTTGCCTCCAAGTATCGAGCCGCATGCTTCCGGCCATATTATTGAGCAAATAGAATATATTAAGAAAATTCTTAAGTCGGGATATGCCTACGAAAGTCAGGGTTCTGTATATTTCGATGTTGCAAAGTATAATAAAGATTATCACTATGGCAAACTGTCAGGACGTAATATTGATGATCTTCTAAGCACAACGCGCGACCTTGACGGCCAAGACGAGAAACGCAATCCTCTCGATTTTGCCCTGTGGAAAAAAGCTGCTCCCGAGCATATCATGCACTGGCCTTCCCCTTGGAGTGAAGGTTTTCCAGGATGGCATCTCGAATGCTCTACAATGGGAGAAAAATACCTCGGCGAGGAGTTTGATATCCATGGCGGAGGTATGGATCTAATGTTCCCTCACCACGAATGTGAGATAGCTCAGAGTGTTGCTGCAAAGGGGCATGACACTGTCCGCTATTGGATGCATAATAATATGATCACCATAGCTGGAAAGAAGATGGGCAAGAGCTATAATAATTTTATCACTCTTGAGCAATTCTTCAAAGGTGAGCATCCGCTTTTGTCAAGACCATACTCCCCGATGGTGATTCGCTTCTTTATTTTGCAGGCCCAATATCGCAGCACAGTCGATTTCTCTGACGCAGCCCTCGAAGCAGCCGATAAGGCGCTTCAGAAGATGCTTGATGGCTATCGCCGTCTGCAGGCTCTGATCCCGGCTGAGAAGTCAAGCGTCGAGTTGCCTGATTTTGCATCCAAATGCTACGAGGCAATGGACGATGACCTCAACACTCCTATGGTGATAGCTGAGCTGTTTGATGCTTGCCGATATATAAACCAAGCTTCCGATGGTCAGGTCACACTCGATGCGTCCGACATTGATAAACTCAAAAAGCTGTTCGACACATTCCTCATTGATTTGCTCGGAATTCGTGTAGATAATTCTGGCAGAGACGGAAATTCTGCTGAGAGGAAAGCCTTTGAAGGTGCTGTCGACCTTCTTATGGATGTCCGTAAAAATGCGAAGGCTGCCAAAGACTGGACCACGAGCGATTTGATCCGCGACCGACTCTCTGCCCTTGGCTTCGACGTTAAAGACACTAAGTCTGGAGTCGAATGGAAAATCAAGTAAGAATTGAGATTTGAGCCTTCCAATCTGTCTGATAAGTCTGACTATAACAATTCGAAATTCAAAGTTCAAAATTCTCAACTCTCTATTATAACGATGTCGTCATATAATTATAAAAGGAGAAAGTCAAGTAAAGCCAAGGCAGGCAAAGTGGAGATTGGTGGCGATAATCCCATTCGAATCCAGTCGATGTGCAACACCAATACCAATGACACTGCAGCAAGTGTGGCGCAGTCTCTTCGCATTGCTGAGGCTGGGGGAGAGCTTGTGCGTCTCACCACTCAGGGTGTAAAGGAAGCAGCTAATATGGCTAATATTAAGAAAGCTTTGCTCGATGCCGGGTGTGATGTGCCTCTTGTAGCTGATGTCCATTTCAATCCGAACGCCGCGTTCGAAGCCGCTGCCACTTGCGACAAGGTGCGAATTAATCCCGGCAACTTTGTTGATGCTGCTCGCACATTCAAGAAGCTTGAGTTTACCGACGATGAATATTCTCGTGAGCTTGAGAAAATTCGTTCGAAGTTTATCCCTTTCCTTAATATATGTAAGGAGCATGGCACATGTGTGCGTCTTGGTGTCAACCATGGCTCTCTTTCCGACCGTATAATGAGTCGCTATGGAGATACGCCTGCAGGGATGGTGGAATCTGTGATGGAGTTTCTGCGTATTGCCCGAGAAGAAGACTTTGAGAATATTGTCATTTCAGTCAAAGCATCCAATGTCATCGTGATGGTAGAGACTGTTCGTCTTCTCGTGAAGGCTATGGATGCAGAAGACATGCATTTCCCTCTCCATCTTGGTGTCACTGAGGCAGGTGATGGTGAAGATGGCCGTATTAAAAGTGCGGTTGGCATAGGAACTCTACTTGCTGATGGCATAGGCGACACAATTCGAGTCTCTTTGAGTGAAGATCCTGAATGCGAGATTCCTGTGGCTGTCAAGCTTCGCGACTATATCACTGCTCGAGCGGGGCATGAAGATATCCCTGTTCCGGAAGTAGTGCGCCCGGGTAAGCCAAGAGACTATGTAGTCAGTCTCCCATATCCAGAGTTCCCGGTCATGGATGTCGACTTCTCTTTGCAGCCTGATTGGCACTATGTGTCGACGTCGATGCCGCCTACACTATATAATGACGATAAGCCTATAGTGCTTACTACATCTTCAGATAATCGTCCGGGCTCTTTCAAGAGCTGGATTGATCGTTTTGTGGCTCTTGGCGGCAGTAATCCAATCATCATTATGATGGGCTTCCTGACCACTGACCTTGAGACCCTTCAGGTGGAGGCTGCAGCAGACTTTGGGCCGCTGTTGCTCGATGGCTATGCCTCAGGAATTGGTATCGTCGCTTCTGAAAAATTCACTAAGGAGGAAGTTAAGAGTGTGGCACTTGGAATTCTTCAAGCGGCTCGTCTTAGGATATCAAAGACTGAATATATAGCTTGTCCCGGATGCGGTCGCACTCTATTCGACCTCCAAAAGACATTGGCAGAGGTAAAATCGCATACCTCACATCTGAAAGGCCTTAAGATCGGAGTGATGGGATGCATCGTCAATGGTCCCGGTGAAATGGCTGATGCTGATTATGGATATGTTGGTGCCGGTCCCGGAAGAGTTTCTATATATAAAGGTAAAGAATTGATCAAAAAAAATATCCCTACGGCGGAAGCGCTCCCTGCACTTTTGGCTTTAATTGAGAATAAGGAGAATCAGTAATGAAGTTTAAACAACTTCAATAGTTAATATGGAGTGGCATATTCCGAATAATCGATATTTTCTCCCTGAACATTTTCAAGGCATTGTTGTTATAGCTTTGTAAGTGGATTTTTTTTCATTTTTTTTGTGAAATTTGGAAAATTTATATTAATTTTGCATTCGTTTATGTAAAATGTTGTAAAGAATAAAGTTCAGGCTTGCATACCTTAGTGACTCTTTGGTGCGCGTCCTTGATTCCACTTTTTTGTTGACGAATATAATAAATAAATAATTATCAATAACTTAAAACTACCAGAGATGATGAAGAAAGTACTCTATGGAGTAGCTTTGGCGCTCTTTGCAAGTGTGTCAGTCGGTTCTCTTCAGTCATGTAAGGATGACTTTGAAGACTACAAGACACAGACTTCGTATGATCTTACAAAGCTTCAATCCCAGCTTAACGATGAAGTTGCAAGGCTTAAGGGACTTATCGATCAGAATGCAGCTGACATCGCAGGAATCAAGGCAGAATATGCTAAGGTTTCTTATGTAAATGACAAAGTTGCTGAGCTTAAAGCAGCTTACGAGGCTGCAGACAAAGCCCTCGCAGAAAAATTGGAAAATCAGATCAATGGTGCTATTAGTGCGCTTGATCAGAAATTCGCTACAATCGAGACTGTTGAAAATTATAAAGCAGAACTTGAGGGTAGAATTGGTGCAAATGAAGCTGCTATTAAGGAACTTCAAGAATTAGTGCCAACTCTTGCAAGTAAAGATGATATTGAAGGTCTTGAAGCATTGATTCGTGATACACAAGACGCTTTGACTAATGTTATCAATCTGATCAATGATGCAAATGCTAATATCGCGACAATTAATCAAAGTATTAGTAACATTGAAAATGCTATTGAAATAATTGCAACCCGTCTTGACAAGCAGGTGTCTGGCATTCTTATTCAAGGTGTGACAAGCCCTGTATTTGGCGACTTCCGTATTCCTCTTGGAGTTAAGAACAACATCATGTTCAACTGGTATGGTAAGAACGCACATGGCAGAGATATCACATTCCCGTCAAATGTAGGTGATGGAATCAGCGCTACTGGCGATCCGGGTCTTGATCTCGCTACTCTCAAACCGGTTACTTACACTGTTCCTAATGGATACTATGGCGACAATGAAAAGAATGTAACTCTCGGTAAGGTTTACGTCACTCTTAACCCGGTTGGTGCTCATTTTGATCATCTTGACGTAACCGTAGAAAATTCTAAGGGAGATGCTCTCCCGATGACTATCACATTGTCTCCAAGCGAAGAAATCCTTTATCATGGATATACTCGTACAGAGGATAATGGTTTCTACGAGGGCGTGGCTTCTATGAATGTTGAGGATGCCATCAATACTGTTAAGTATTCTATCGAAGACGACCTCAAGGTTGCTTTGAAAGATGCTGTTAAGGATCCATCTAAGCATGCTGCTAAGGATCTTATCAAGGCTGTATATGACCAGCTTGCTGTTAAAGTTCCTGCATATGGCCTTCGTTACAGTTGGAATGGTGGTCTTTCTGACGACATGGACCCGGGCTTCTCTATGAACTCTTACGCTGTTCTCAGCCAGTATGACCTTGCTGTAGCTACAGCTCATCCGCTCAGCTTCAATTTCCTTGCTGATTATCCCGGCACTTCTAAGAAGCTTCCAATTCTTGACCCGATTTCTAACTTCATCCTCAAACTTAAAGAAGACGGTGACCTTCACTTCAAGTTTGATCCTATCACATTTAATAATGTGAAGATCACTCTGCCTGAAATTAAGATTACTCCGGCAGAAGTTACACCGGATAATAATAACAAGGTTACTGTTGTCATCGAACCTATTGGAATTTATGATGAAAATGATAAATTCATTGGTGCATCAAAGAGACAAACATTTGACGCTGAGGGAGTAGATAAGATTGTTGATGATTTGGCTGAAAAAATCAATGCATCCATTCTTGATATCACTTCTCAAATTCAAGGCTGGTCTGAAAGTGCTAATAAAGATCTTACTAAACAGGTTCAGGATGCTCTTAATCCTGTAGCTGATCAGATCAATAGCATGATGGAGTCAATCAATGGTCAGATTGATCAAATGATTGATAAGATTGGTCACAAGTTTGATGGCTTGTTCAATAAGGCTAACAGATTGGTTGATATCTATAATAAGATTGCTAAAAAGGTTAATAATATACTCGCTGATCCGAACGCTTATCTTCAGGCAACTGCCCTTTATGGCATGAACGGTGGCTACGGTTTCCTTTCAGGCAATGTAAACCGTCCTACTGTCTTCAAGCAGGCTGGTGGCGATGCATTCAGCATCTTCCTCACTACTTATACTGGTGAGCTTATCGTTCCTACTTGCAAGAAGTATGTTGCTGTAACTGGTGTTTACAAGAATGGTAAGGCTGTTAGCGCTGATCTCGCATCTCTCAATGCTGCTTCTGAAGATCTCAATGCAGTTCTTGACGGTGGCCAGATCAAGGTAGTTGTTCCTGCTGCTGGCTTCACTTCGGGCAACGTTTATGAGTTCACTTATCAGGCTCTTGACTACAGCGGTTATACCTCAACTAAGAAATTCTACATCGAGGTTAAATAAGTTTTGATTGATTTCGTGTCCGGAGCCCTTTCCGGCTCCGGACCGATAAAGAAACTAATCGGAAACCCAAATATTAAAGAATTCAATTATGAAATTAAATAAGATTCTGCTCGCTGGTGCCCTTCTTTTCTCAGGAGCTTCTGCTATGGCTCAGGAAACCATCACCGAGTATTCATACGTTCCAAACTGGTATATCCAGGGACAGTTCGGTGGTCAGGAAACTCTTGGCGAATCCTCTTTTGGCCACCTCTTCAACCCAAATGCACAGCTTACTATTGGGCATAACTTCAATCCTTACATTGGCGCTCGTCTCGCTGTCAACGCTTGGCAGTCAAAAGGTGCTCTCGAGTTCGGTAATTCAATCTACGAAAACCCCGTAGGTAATGGCCGTTGGAAATGGAATTATGTTGCTCCTACTATCGACGCTGTTGTCAACCTTACAAACCTTATCGGTGGATATAATCCTTATCGCCTTGTTGATGTTGACCTCCTTGCTGGCGTTGGTGCAAACATCGCTTTCAATAATAAGCAGGCTAATGCTTACAGCGACAAGCTCGTTGGTGCCGGTATGGATCCTCTTGCCCTTCTTTGGGACGGCACAAAGGCTCGTTTTGTTGGCCAGTTTGGTCTTGATCTCAACTTCAATGTTTCTGAACATGTAGCTTTGGGTCTTGAAGTTATGGCTAACGTTCTTCCTGATGGCTACAACTCAAAACTTGCTCACAATGCTGACTGGTATTTCAATGGCCTCGTTGGCGTTAAGTATACTTTCGGCCAGAAGTACAACAAGACTGTTCGCACAGTAGAAGTTCCCGTTCAGCAGCCTCAGATTATCGAACGCATCATCGAGAAGGTTGTAGAGCAGGCTCCCGCTCCCGTAGTGGTTGAGGAAGTTAAGCCCGAAATGCTTCGTCGCGACATCTTCTTCCGCATTAACACTGCTACTATCACTAAGGATGAAATGTTCAAGGTGAATGAAGTGGCTGAGTTCCTTAAGGATCATCCTAACGCAAAAGTTGTCATCACTGGCTATGCTGACAAGGGTACAGGTACACTCGCAATCAACCTTCGCCTCAGCAAGCAGCGTGCTGAAATCGTTGCTAACACCCTTAAGTCAAAATATAGCATTGCTCCCGATCGTATCATCGTGAAGAGCATGGGTGAGGCTGAAGAGCAACCATATGCTGATCCAGTCGACAATCGTGTTGCAATTTGCGTTTGCGAATAATAATCTAATTTTTCGCTGAGGATACAATATTTTATTTATCCAAAGCGTTATTGAAAAGCACATCCGTCGTGTCAAAGTGCACGACGGATGACTTTTATATATTAAAGTTAGTCATTAATCGGACGTATATGAAAAGATTTTTACTATTTGCAATTATTTCATTTTTAGCTCTCCCGATCTTTGCTGATATTAATGGAGAGGGTTACTATCGGGTTCGCAATGCATTCACTAAGCGCTATGCCTATCTGCTGGATAATAAGGGTTCATATGATGTTCCCACTACTACAGCTGATGTTGCTGCTCTTGAATTGTATGCCGACACCAAGCGTGTGTTGTCTGATCCTTCCACAGTTTTCTTTATCGATCCCCAAGGTAATGATTACTACGATATCTGTGGTCAAGGCACAAGCGTTCATGGTTTCTTAAATATATATCTGACTATTATTAAGGATAGGAAGGAATATGATGAAACTACGACATACTCTGTCTATGCGTCTCAGGGCGGACTTGTGAAGTACCTCGGCGACATTTGGAATGATTTAAGTGACAATCAAGGTATGGCATCTGTAGATGCCAAAGGAGACGCAAGAAGATGGAATTTCATTCCTATAGAAGCTAATGGAGATGAATATTTTGGAGTTGCTCCTACAATAGAGGTTGGCGACAAGCATTATGCTCCTTTTTTTGCAGCCTTCCCCTTCAGTGCTTATTCTCAGGGCGTAAAGTTTTATACTATATGTGAGATCGACTCTCGTGGAGCTGCTATTGTCCGCGAAGTAGAGGGGACTGTGCCGCCATCTACACCGGTAATAATTGAATGCAATAGCAATGATGTGTCTGATAACCGTCTGAATATCGGTGGAACTGCTGATAAAGTAGCTGATAATTATCTTAAGGGCGTTTATTTCAACAATCCTTTGGATTTTCATTATAATCGTCTCCCCTTTGATAAGGAGTCTATGCGTGTGCTTGGCGTAGGCAAAGATGGTCGTCTCTCTTTCGTGAAGGCTGACTATGATTTTGTTCCTCGCAACATAGCATATCTTCAGCTGACTGATCCATCACAGTATGATACAGAGGAATTCCTTGTCTTGACTGCCGAACAGAGAGAGAATGAGTATGACGCTGTTGAAGTAGTTGCTTCCGACGTCTGTGTAGATGTCTATAGCCTCGATGGTCGCATATTGAAGTCAAGTATTTCAAAATCTGATGTCCCATCATTAGGGAAGGGGCTTTATATACTGAAAAGTGCAGATAAATCTGAAAAGTTGATCGTACGTTGAATAAGTGATTCAAACATTTATTTCCGTTTAAATGTTATATAAAATGAGGGCGCGCGAGACATCTCTCGATGCGTCCGAATTTTTTAAACGGAACAATTATGGAACAAGAACAAGATATGAAGACATTTGAGGATTTAGGTATTGATCCTCGTCTTCTTAAGGCTATTGGAGAACTCGGTTTTGAGCATCCTATGCCGATTCAAGAAATGGTAATTCCACATCTGATTTCTAAAGAAGGTGATGTGGTAGGTCTGGCACAGACCGGAACAGGAAAGACCGCTGCTTTTGGCCTTCCTCTTCTTCAGCGTATCGATCCTAATAGCGATTCGACTCAAGCGCTTGTAATCGCTCCTACGCGTGAACTTTGCCTACAGATTGCCGGCGATCTGGCAGACTTTGCCAAATATCTTGATGGGGTTAAGATTATCCCTGTTTATGGTGGAAGCAGTATTGATTCCCAAATAAAGGCTATCCGAAAAGGAGCTCAAGTGATAGTTGCTACTCCCGGCAGACTCATTGACTTGATCAAGAGGGGAGTGGTGAAACTTGAAAAAGTTAATACTGTTATTCTTGATGAGGCAGATGAAATGCTCAATATGGGTTTCATTGATGATATCAATGAAATCCTATCTCATGTCCCTGAGGATCGGAAGATGCTGATGTTTTCAGCCACTATGCCTAAAGAAATTGCAGCTATTGCTAAAAATTTCATGAAGGATCCTGTAGAGTTTGTTGCTGGCAACAAAAACGAAGGGGCAAAAAATGTCAAGCATATATATTATATGGTCAAGGCTCACGATAAGTATCTCGCACTTAAGCGTGTGGCCGACAATAATCCCGATATATATGGCATAATCTTTTGTCGCACCAAGCGAGAGACTCAAGAGATAGCCGACAAACTAATTGCCGACGGATACAATGCAGATTGTCTCCACGGAGATTTGTCGCAGGCTCAGCGTGATTTGGCAATGAAGAAATTCCGCGACCATGTCACCCAGCTTCTGGTGGCTACCGATGTGGCAGCGAGAGGTCTCGATGTCGATGATCTGACACACGTGATCAATTATGGCCTTCCAGACGATGTGGCGGTATACACTCACCGTTCAGGTCGTACCGGTAGAGCAAATAAGACAGGTGTTTCTGTAGCAATCATACATTCTCGAGAGCGTAGTAAGCTTCGTGAAATTGAAAAAAGAATTGGAAAAACATTTGAGTATAAAAAAGTCCCGACGCCCGATCATATTATAGAGAAGCAGATATATAATCTGGCTGACCGAATCGAACGGGTAGAAGTGGATGACTCGCAGATAGAGCGTTTCCTGCCGGGAGTTCGCAAGAAATTGGAGTGGCTGTCTGAGGAAGATCTCCTTAAGCGTGTGCTTTCTTTGGAATTCAATCGTCTTCTCGACTACTATCGCGATATGCCGGATATTGATCTGAATGCTGACACCAAAAAAGATAGGGCTGAAAGAGGAGACCGGAGAGATAGGAAAGAACGCGGTGAGCGTGGTGAGCGTCGTCCTAAAGGAGACAAAGACCGTCGCACTGCTGAGGATGGCTACGAGCGCCTTATGGTGAATATAGGCAAGGCTCAAGGCTTTTTCCCCGGAAATCTCATGGAACTCATCAATCGTTCTGTAGTGGGTGCAAAGCCGGAGATCGGCAGAATCGATCTTATGCCGGAATATACTCTTTTCGATGTAAGGAAGAAAGATGCTCGCAAAGTGGTGGATGCCCTCAGGAACGTTGATTTCTTTGGCCGCAAAGTAAGGGCAGAGTTTGCTACTGACCGAGACTATTCGCGTGAGGCAAAAGATCGGGTGAAGAAAGCTGAGGCAAAAAAGAAAAAATCAGAAAAAACTGCAAGAACTGACTATGAAATGTCGCTTGCCGGCTCTGCAAGGCCAAAGAAGGAGAAAAAGAGCAAGAAAACTGTAGCTCCCAAGTCAAAATATAATGGGAACTATGATATATTTAAGAAGAAATGACATTATCCTCTATTAGGAAATTTGCAAAGAAAATACTTTTGCTTATGGTATGCCTCGTAGTTTGTGCTACGGGGTATGCCGGCGTAAATGAGTCTGTGCCTCTGACGGCTTCAAAAGTCTTTGCGGAGATACCTTTCGAAGTCTTAGACATGATTAGGCCTTCTACGCGTCTTGACATGCTTGACTATTACAATCAAGCCGACAGTCTTATTATTGCACAAGATGCTCTTGGAGGCCAAAGTCGTCTTGAAGAGGTGGCAGACGACTATCTCAAAGTATCAGTGACTCCTGTCAGCACACTCGAGATAAAGTTGCTCCCATATAAAAAAGATACGCTGATATTGACACTTTATACTGTGGCTTCTGATACCCAAGTTCAATTCTTTGACTCTTCCCTAAAGCCGATTGCTGCAGATAAATTTCTTAAAGCTCCTAATTTGAAAGACTTTTTCAATCTGACAAAATCTGGCATCTCAGATAAGGATTTGTTAGAAAAAATACCTTTCGAGGCAATAACATATTCCACAGGCCCCGGTGATTCCCCCCTTATTGCAACTTTCACAACACTTGATATCCTCTCCAAGGAAGACCGTGAAATCCTAACTCCACTCCTCGTTCCTTCCCTGACATCTATTTGGAAAGGCAAATTTCAATTCTAAATTTTAATTCAAAATTCAAAATTGCTCAATATGAAAACCCGAGTAAGATTTGCTCCCTCTCCAACTGGTCCGCTCCACATCGGTGGAGTTCGCACAGCTCTTTTCAACTATCTTTTCACTCGTCAGCATGGTGGCGATATGATACTCCGAATTGAGGACACTGATAGTCGCCGATTTGTGCCCGGAGCTGAGGAATATATATGTGAAAGTCTTGATTGGCTTGGCATTAAATTTGACGAAGGTGTGCGCGAAGGTGGCCCTCATGGTCCTTACAAGCAAAGTCAGCGCAGGGATATCTATCGTAAATATGCCGATCAGCTTCTTGATGCAGGGAAGGCATACATAGCGTTTGACACGCCTGAAGAATTAGAAGCAGCCCGTGCGGAGCATCCCAACTTCCAATATGATGCTCACACTCGTGGCAGTATGCGCAACTCTCTTACCATGCCTGAAGAAGAAGTGAAGCGTTTGATCGACGAAGGTCATCAATACGTTGTGCGTTTTAAAAACGAACCTAATGTAGATGTGACTGTCAACGATCTGATTCGTGGAGAAGTAGTGATCAACTCCAATATTATCGACGACAAAGTCCTTTATAAGAGTGCTGATGATCTTCCCACATATCATCTCGCCAATATTGTCGATGATCATCTGATGGAAATTACGCATGTCATTCGAGGGGAAGAATGGCTTCCCTCTGCTCCTCTTCACGTGCTGCTTTATAAAGCATTTGGTTGGGAAGACACTATGCCGCAATTTGTGCATCTCCCGCTTCTTCTCAAACCCGTTGGCAATGGCAAACTCTCAAAGAGAGACGGTGACAAACTTGGTTTCCCGGTGTTCCCACTTGAATGGCATGATCCTAAAAGTGGAGAAATCTCCTCTGGATATCGCGAGAAAGGGTATCTTCCGGAAGCTGTGGTCAACTTCCTTGCTCTCCTTGGTTGGAATCCTGGTGATGACACAGAGATTATGAGCATGGACGAACTTATATCCAAATTCTCTTTCGACCACTGCTCTAAAGCCGGTGCGAAATTTGACTATAAAAAGGGCATTTGGTTCAACCATGAGTATCTCATGCGTATGGACGATATGGCACTTGCCGAGCTATTTATGCCGGTGCTCAAAGAGCGTCTTGCCGAGCGTGGAAAGAATGCCGACGACTTTGGTATGGATTATATCGCCAAGGCTGTTGGTATGGTGAAGGGCCGCATTGAATTCGTACAAGATCTTTGGGATCAAGGCGATTTCTTCTTCGTGGCTCCCGAAGCGTATGCTGAGAAAGATGTTAAGAAGAGATGGCAAGAAGACACTCCTCGCATCATGGAAGAACTCTGTGGCGTTCTTGAAGGCATTGAAGATATGAGTTCCGCTAACGCAGAAAAGATTGTCCTTGACTGGATTGCTGATAAAGGATATCATCTTGGAAACGTGATGAATGCTTTCCGTCTTGCAGTGGTAGGTGCTTGTCGTGGTCCGCATATGTTCGACATTACAGAGCTTATGCCCAAGTCAGAAGTCATCTCTCGCATCCGTACCGCCATCTCCAAACTTTAACTGATCAACTAAGGAAGGTTTGCTAATCACGCATCCCAAGCGGATTGACACGAACCATTCACTATGTCTCAAATAAATATTCACTAATAATTCAAACGATGAAAAAACAATTACTTCTATCAGTGGCCCTTGCAGCCACTTGCTCAGCTTTCGCATCGACCCCATCGATTGTGAAAGCCGACAAGCACATTTTCAATGTCGGACCATCGGTTCAAGCCTCTGAAAACAAATTGACTACTCGCGGGGATAAATACATTGACTTCAGCTATGCAGAAGAGCCATACTCCCAAATAAGTCTTAATGGAACTACTGCAGGGAAAACACGTGTTTATATGTGTTTTGAGATGACACCCGAAGATATAAAGTCATGTGCCGGATGTACTGTAACGGGTTTCACTGTTTATAGCCCGACTAATAGTGATGGTACATCAAACACGATCACAAGTGCTCGTTTCTTCTATTCTTCTGATCTTTCAAAAGAAGACTATTCTCAGGATTTTGATATGTCAAAAGTGGCTTATGGCGAAAATCAAGTTGCCATGGAGACTCCATATACTATAACAGGCGAGGAGAGTTCTTTATTCTTTGGATATAGTGTTGTGGTTAAGAAAAACATGTACTATATTCCTATAGATTATGTGATTAATGAGGAATATACTGGATTATGCGGTACTACTAATGATGATTCAATGCCTGCAGAATTCATGTCGTTCGCTCCTTATTATGGAGCTCTAAGCATGTCTATAAAACTTGAAGGCGATAATTTACCCGAAAATATTGCCTCGATCACTACTGTAGACAACCCTGCTTATCTTCCTATTAGTGGAGATGGAGTAAATGTAGATTTTATTGTAAAGAATATGGGTGCCAACGAATTGTCATCTGTAGAAGTGACAGCTTCTGTCACTGGCATGCCTGATTTGGTACAGACTTTCGATTTCACACCGTTGCCATATGGAACAAAAGAAATCTTGACCTTTAATGGAATTAAAGCAAATTCAGAAGCTTTTGTTGATTTCTCTTTGCAGGTGACAAAAGTAAATGGTGTAGAATTCGACGGACAAAAAGTCACCTCAAGTGTGCCGGCATATGATAATGGCTTTGTAAGAAAGATTGTAGCAGAAGATGCCACTGGCACATGGTGTGGATATTGCCCCGGTGGTATTGAGGCTCTTGATTATCTAAAAGCTAATTATCCTGATAGGGCTATAGCTATTGGTGTGCATTGTAGCAATGGTGCAAGTGCCATAGATCCTATGGAAATTAATGAGTATCTAAAATTTGTCTCCAACTATGTGAGCGGATTCCCTACTGTGCTTTATAATAGAACGATAAGCCAGACTCCAACTTCTCCATATACTCAAGTATGTGATTTTGTTGATCAGGTTGCTGCATATTATGATTCTCCCTCTTATGCTGAAGTTACTCTTAATGGAGTGTCAAGCGAAGACGGTAAGAATGCCTCTGTGACTGCTTCAGCTGAATTTAAGATTGCTACTTCTGTTCCTCATTATCTTTCATTTGTAATTGTTGAAGATGGAGTAGGTCCATATATGCAGGCTAACTATTTCAAGCAGCAAAGAATTCCAATGAATGGCTGGGAGACAAAGAATGCCAAGGTAAGCACTATTTTCAACGACGTTGCTCGCTACTATAATTGTTATCCCGGTATTAAAAATAGTCTTCCTGCCTCGATTGAAGCTAATTCGGTAAATGAATATTCTGTTGAGTTGCCTTTGAGCAATGTGACAGGAAATGAATATCGTGTTGTGGCACTTCTTACCAATGCAGTGACAGGCGAAATCGTAAATGCTGCTCAACACAGCATGTCTAAAGACAATAATGTAAGTGCGGTTGAAGTTATTGATGCATATGCTCCGGTAGAATACTACAACCTCAATGGTCAGAAAGTGGCTAACCCATCCGACGGAATCTTCATCCGTCGCCAAGGTGGCAACGCTACTAAAGTTATCATTCGCTGATACTGCTGAGTATTACTCATAATCTTGTTGGGACGCACCGCCGTGCGTCCCTTTTTTTCGCTCTTTTTGTATTTTTATTTGCATATCAAAAAAAAAAATTGTATTTTTGCACCGTAATTTGTACCTTGTTTAGCAACATATATTTAAGCAACACATAAATCAACGGCGACTTTGAATATGGCAGCGATGTCATGCGCCAAATAAACATGTAATAATGGAAGAGAAGAAACCCAAGAGACCAAGAATTGGAGCACTGCCTAATTCTTTAGAAAACACCGAAAATAAAGATCAATATTTTCAGTCAAGACCTTATAAGGGTACCGAAAGACCAGAATTTCCTCAACGTGGCTTCCAGCCAAGACCACGCCAAAGTTATCAAAATAGTTATTCCAACGCCTACCATAACAGGGAAGAGTCAGGATATAACCGTCAGTCTCGTCCCGCATATCAGCAACGCACTAATAACTACAACCGCAATTATCAGAACGCTGCTTCTGAGGATGGATACAAAAGATATTCTTCCGATTCTGAGGGTCAGTCTGCAAATTCAGAAAACTCTTATCAGCAGTATCCTGCTCAATCCGGCTATCAGCAGAATCGCACTAACAACTATAACCGTCAAAACTCTTACGGTCAGAACCGCCAAAACAACTACAATCGTCAAGGTGGCTACAATCGTCAGGGCAACCAGCAAGGTGGATATAATCGTCAGAATGGTGGCTACGGGCGTCAGGGAAATCAGCAAGGAGGATATCAGCAGAAGCATCAGGGTGGCTATAACCGACCTGGTGGTCAAGGAGGATTTCAGAAACGTCAAGGTGGCTTCCAGAAAAATCAAAAGCCGGGCATGAAGTTCATCCCGCGTCCTCGTCAGATCGACTATATAATCGATGATGTTGATCCAAACGAACCGATCCGTCTCAACAAGTTTATGGCTAATTCCGGTATTTGCTCGCGTAGGGAAGCCGATGAGAAAATTGCAGCCGGACTCGTTACTGTAAATGATGTTGTCGTGACAGAACTTGGCACGAAGATCAACAGAGACGACGTGGTGAAGTGTGAAGACAAGGTTGTCACCCCCGAACGCAAATGCTATGTGCTACTCAATAAGCCAAAGGATTGTGTGACCACAAGCGATGATCCCAACGGACGCATGACCGTTCTTGATGTTGTCAAAGGTGCATGCCGCGAAAGAATCTATCCTGTCGGACGCCTCGACCGCAACACTACCGGTGTGCTTCTATTGACCAACGATGGTGAACTCGCTTCAAAGCTGACTCACCCCAAATTTGTCAAAAAGAAGATCTACCATGTCTGGACAGATAAGGATATCTCTGAAGAAGACATGCAGCGTATTGCTGACGGAATCGAATTGGAGGATGGCGAAATACATGCTGATGCTATTTCATATGCCAACGACACTGACCGTAATCAGGCTGGAATTGAGATCCATAGCGGACGCAATCGTATCGTGCGCCGTATATTTGAGCATCTCGGATATCGCGTGACAAAACTTGACCGGGTATACTTCGCCGGCCTTACAAAGAAAAATCTTCCAAGAGGTCGTTGGAGATATCTCACTCAGGAAGAAGTGAATTTCCTCCGCATGGGCTCATTTGAATAATTCCAATAGCCAAGGCCCCTAAACGCCTTTAGCGGCTCAAACTCAAATAAATTCAAACCAAATGCAAAATATTAAAAGAACAACCGTCAAGGCTCTTCTTGCCGATCCCGAAAAGTATATCGGCACGGAAGTAGATGTCAAAGGCTGGGTGCGTACCCGCCGCGGAAACAAAAACGTTGCATTCATTGCAATCAACGACGGATCATCAATCAAGAATGTCCAGATTGTTGTGGATTTTGCAAAAATCCCGGAAGATGCGCTTAAAGAAGTGACCACCGGAGCTTCAATACATGTGCAGGGTATGGCTGTCGCTTCTCAAGGTAAAGGACAGGCTATAGAGGTACAGGCTGATGAAATAGAGATCTATGGCACTGCAAGTGTTGTGGATTATCCCCTTCAGAAGAAAGGACACTCTCTTGAATTCCTACGTGAAATAGCTCATCTCCGCCCTCGTACCAATACGTTCGGCGCAGTGCTACGCATTCGCCATGCTTTAGCATATGCTATCCACAAGTTTTTCAACGATAAAGGATTCTATTATTTCCATACTCCTCTTATCACTGCCTCTGACTGTGAAGGTGCTGGTGCTCAATTCCAAGTGACTACACTTCCTCTTGATGAGCTCCCGATGACCAAAGAGGGCAAAGTGGATTATTCTCAGGATTTCTTCGGAAAAATGGCTTCGCTGACCGTTAGCGGTCAGCTTGAAGGTGAACTTGGAGCCACTGCTCTCGGGTGCATATACACCTTCGGCCCGACTTTCCGTGCGGAAAACTCCAACACTCCTCGCCATCTCTCCGAGTTCTGGATGATTGAGCCTGAAATGGCATTCTATGAGATCGAAGACAATATGGACCTTGCCGAGGAATTCGTGAAATATTGCATCTCGTATGCCCTCGAACATTGTCGCGACGATATCGAATTTTTGGCTGAACACTTCGATAAGGAACTTATCGATCGACTCAATTTTGTGATCAATAATGATTTCGTGCGTCTGCCTTATACTGAGGGTATCAAAATTCTTGAAGAAAGTGGCAAGAAGTTTGAATTCCCTGTGTATTGGGGTGTTGACCTTGCTTCCGAACATGAACGCTACCTTGTGGAGCAACATTTCAAGAAGCCTGTCATCCTCACTGACTATCCAAAGGAGATAAAGGCATTCTATATGAAACTCAACGACGACGGAAAGACTGTGCGCGCTATGGATGTGCTCTTCCCGAAGATTGGTGAGATTATCGGAGGAAGCCAGCGTGAGGAGAACTACGACAAACTTAAACAGCGTATGGCAGATCAAGGCCTCGAAGGTATGGACTGGTATCTTGATACCCGTAAGTATGGTACAGTTCCTCATTCTGGATTCGGTCTCGGTTTTGAGCGTCTCATCCTTTTCGTCACCGGTATGCAAAACATTCGCGACGTAATTCCATTCCCTCGTTATCCGAACAACTGCGAGTTCTAATGAGCCGCTTTTTTCTGATATTAACAATGATTTTCTACCTCTCCTGCAGTGTGATAGCTCAGGAGAGGACCGATTCAGTCTTCCCCGTCGATGATGAGGAAGACCTTACTGTTAGTTTAATCACATGCGATCCGGGCCCGGATGTCTATGAACTTTGTGGGCATGCTGCGATAAGGATTAGAAGTGAAAAAATGGATTCTATATGGAACTACGGCATTTTCGACTTCACTTCTCCAAATTTTATTTATCGCTTCTGTAAAGGTCAGACCGACTATATGGTTTATGGCTATCGCTTTGAGCGATTCATGCCGGCATATGTGAGGCGTGGTTCTCGCGTGACTGAACAAGTCCTCAATCTCTCTCAGGATGAAGCTCGTAATCTTCGCAGGATTCTTCAGATTGAGTCTTTGCCCCAAAATAGGGTTTATAGATACAATTATGTGCGCGATAATTGTGCCACTCGTCCTTGGAAAAGAATTAAGCAAGCTACTGAAAGGAAGATAGAGCTGCCTGATACTCTATATTACTCTACTTTCCGAGCTGAAATGAGTCATTTTCATCGCAACTATCCATGGTATCAATTTGGTATAGATTTAGTGCTTGGAGGCGGACTCGACTATCCTCTTGCGAAGGATGAAGACACTTTCGCGCCTCCGGTGCTTGAAGCTAAGGTGTCGGAAGGGAAAATAGGTGATCAGCAACTTGTAGGTCAGACTAATGTGCTTTTCCCTGGATATTATGACGCAACTCTTCCGCCTACTCCATGGTATCTTACTCCAATGGCGGTCGGGGTTGTAATGCTTATCCTCAGTCTTGGCACGATGTTTGCTTATATCTTCAAAGGAGTATTGTGGAAATGGTGGATTTCTCTTTATTTCTTTGCCATTGGCATTGCGGGATGCATTGTGACCTTCCTTGTGTTCTTTTCAGAGCATGAAGCCACATCGCCTAATCTGCTTATCTTTTGGCTTAATCCGTTTCAGTTTGTGCTGGCCTTAGGTATCTGGTTGAAAAAATGGAGAATCCCTCTGAATATAATGGCTATCTACAATATTTTGATGTCTTTGACATTGACAGTATTATTGGGTGTCTTTGATGTCAATATTGCAAGGCAGGTCATTAATCCTGCAGTGTGGCCAATGCTTTGGAGCATTCTTCCGCTCTCCGATACCATTCTTTTTGTCAATGGAGTATTAAAATTAAAAAGAAAAAAGAAATGAATAGATTGCTGACATCCGTTATTTGCGGTCTCGTCGGTATTTCGACGGTAGTGATGGCTGATCCCACCCGACCCAAACTTGTGGTTGGTATTATGGTCGATCAGTTGCGCACCGATTATATAGATTTTCTTAGTTCGCGTTTTGGAAAAGATGGGTTCAATCTTTTGAAAAATCGCGGATTATATCTGAAAAATATAGACTATGATGTCAAGGACCTTGACATTGTCAGCTCTACTGCAATCATATATACAGGCAACTATGCTTCTGCTACAGGCATTCCGGCTGAGAAGGTGTTTGATCCTGCCTCCAAGTATCCCATGCCTGTGCTTCACGATCCCGCTACTCTTGGCAATTTCACTAATGAGACATATAGTCCTGATGGATTGAGAATCTCTACCCTTAGTGATGAATTGGCTGTAGATGGAGTTGGTCTTGGAGCAATCTATAGTATTGCGCCGGATCCTATGCAGGCAATTATTATGGCTGGCCACGGTGGAAGCAGTGCTTTTTGGATCTCAGATGAAAATGGGAAGTGGGCTACCACTACGTATTATAAAGATGTGCCCAATGTCATCTCCCAGCGCAATTATCAAGCTCCCCTCGCAGAGCGCCTTGACACTATGGTGTGGACTCCGAGCTGCCCTCTCGACAGCTACGACGGTGTGCCGGCACAGAAGAAATATTTCCCATTCCGTCACTCTTTCCCAAAGAAAAGTAGCGACAGATATGTCAATTACAAAGAGTCAGCTCTCGTCAATACTGAAGTAACCGATCTTGCTATCGACTATATCAAGAGCCTTCAGCTCGGTCAGCGAGGAGACGTTATCGACATGCTCAATGTTGGATACACAGTGGCTCCTTACAAGCATGGTGTCGACAGCGACATGCGTCTGGAGATGCAAGATAGTTATCTGCGTCTCGACAATCAGCTCGGTCGTCTGCTTAAGGCAGTCAACGAGAGCGTCGGACTCGAAAACACTTTGATATTTCTTGTCTCAACAGGCTACTTTGATGAGTCGGCTGAGGATGAGGCTCGCTACAGAATCCCTACAGGAAATTTCTCTACTAAACGTGCGGTGTCGCTCTTGAATTCTTATCTGAGCGCAAAGCATGGCAACGACCAGTATGTCGATGGCTGTTATCGAAATATGATTTATCTCGACCATGCCACTATTGAGCGTCATGGTCTTGACCTCGCTGAAGTGCGTCGTGATTCGCGAGATTTCATTGTCATGATGAGTGGGGTTGCCGATGTAAAGTCTCTTACCGATATAGTAGGGGAGACCACTCCCGAACTTCGCAGGATTGGACGTGGTATCGACCCCAAGACTGCCGGCGACCTTCGCCTTGAGTTTGCTCCTGGATGGACTATTAACGACGATGTGCGTCTTCCTGTCCTTTCCTGGCAGGTGCGTGAAGGAAATCCTGCTACTCCCGCATTTATTATGGGGCCGGGTATTCCCGTTAAAATAGAAAATGGTGAAGTTCGTGCTACAGCAATTGCGCCCACAATAAGCTCTGTGATGCGCATTCGTAGTCCCAATGGCGCATTCGACAAGCCTCTCACTTTCTAATCAAGGTATTATCATAAAGTGGAAGAGTGGCTTCTATGCCTCTCTGCCGGAGCAAAATGATACAATAATTAATGCAAGATCGTAAAATTCTAAATTTAAAAGTCAAAATTCTAAATTATTTTTACTATCTTTGCGTTTTAATATGAATATAAATTAAATTCTCATTAAAATGGGATTCAGCAACATACTTAAATCAATTTTCGGCGACCAGAGCGAACGTGCAGTGCGTCCTCTCTGGAATCGTCTTCAAAAAGAAATCAACCCGATTTCAGAGCAGATACGCGATATATCAAATGATGAACTTCGCGATAGAATTAACGTAATCCGTGATGACATACGCGGTGAAGCGCAGACCTACAAAGATAAGATGGCAGATATCCGCGCTAAAATCGAAACTATAGATTTTGATAAGCGTGAGCCGTTATGGAAGGAAATCGATAGCTTGAAGGAAGACATGTTCAAGATGTATGCCCACAAGCTTGATGCCGCTCTTCCCGAGGTGTTTGCTGTTATTAAGGAGACTGCCCGCAGATTCGCTACCAACGATACTGTTGAAGTTACTGCTGATGATTTTGACCGCACTCTCGCTGCCAAGGGAAAAGATTTTATAAGTATAGATGGCGACAAGGCTATATATAAGACTTCTTGGATTGCCGGTGGCAACGAGATGAAATGGGATATGGTGCATTATGATGTGCAGCTGATCGGCGGTATGGTGCTTCATGGTGTGCTTCAGGGCGACAAGACTTCTAATAATATTGCTGAGATGGCTACCGGTGAAGGTAAGACCCTCGTGGCAACACTCCCTGTATTTCTCAATGCCCTGACTGGGGAAGGTGTGCACGTTGTCACTGTCAACGACTATCTCGCCAAGCGAGACTCTGAATGGATGGGTCCTTTATATGAGTTCCATGGTCTTTCGGTAGCTTGCATTGATAAGACTGAGCTAAACTCTCCTGAACGTCGGGAAGCTTACAGAAGTGATATTACATTTGGCACAAACAATGAGTTTGGTTTTGACTATCTGCGTGATAACATGGCGACACAGCTTACTGATCTTGTGCAGCGTGACGACCATTACTATGCAATTGTCGATGAGACTGACTCCGTGCTTATCGATGATGCCCGTACGCCTCTGATCATCTCCGGCCCAATTCCTAAGGGCGATGATCAAATGTTCAATGAGTTCAAGCCAAATGTAGAAAAAGTGGTCAATGCTCAGAGAAAGCAGGCACAGGCTCTCTTGCTTGAGGCTAAGGAAAAGATTGCGGCTGCTATGAGTGGCGATCCGGAGCAGATAAAGAAATATGACAAAGGCGATGGAAATAAGCCGCTTACTGCCCAAGAGTTGCTCGAAGATGGTGGATTGGCGCTTTTCCGTGTCTACAAGAGTCTTCCAAAGCATGGCCCTCTGATCCGCTATCTCAGCGAAGAAGGTATCAAGCCAATTCTTCTTAAGACAGAGGAGAAATATATGCAAGACAACAATCGTGAGATGCCTTTCGCTGTTGAACCTCTGTTTTTTGTAGTAGATGAGAAAAACCATAGCATAGAATTGACCGACAAAGGTATTCAGGTGCTTACCGATACCACTCAGGATCCTCATTTCTTCGTCCTCCCTGACATCACTTCCCAGCTGTCTGAAGTTGACAATATGGAGGGAACTGATGAAGAGAAACATCAGCGTAAAGACGATCTGCTGCAGGAATATAGCGTGAAGTCAGAGCGTGTGCACACTGTCAATCAGCTTCTCAAAGCGTATACATTGTTTGATAAGGATATAGAATATGTCATCGACGATAATAAGATAAAGATTGTCGATGAGCAGACCGGACGTATCATGGAAGGTCGCCGCTATTCAGATGGTCTGCATCAGGCTATAGAAGCTAAGGAGGGTGTAAAGGTTGAGGCTGCTACTCAGACTTATGCTACTATCACTTTGCAGAACTACTTCCGTATGTATCGCAAGCTTGCCGGTATGACTGGTACGGCTATGACAGAGGCTGGTGAGTTCTATGATATCTATAAGATGGAGGTTGTGGAAATTCCGACCAACCGTCCCGTGATCCGTAACGACCAAAAAGACCGTGTCTATCGCACAAAGAAAGAAAAATATAATGCAGTTATCAAAGAAGTGGAAGATATGGTAGCTCAAGGTCGTCCGGTACTTGTTGGTACTACTTCCGTTGAGATTTCCGAACTCCTCAGTCGCATGCTTCAACTTCGCAAGATTCCTCATCAGGTGCTCAATGCAAAACTGCATCAGAAAGAGGCTGATATTGTAGCTCAAGCCGGTAAGTCAGGTACAGTGACCATCGCTACAAATATGGCAGGTCGTGGTACCGACATTAAGCTTCCGCCGGAAGTAAAAGAGGCGGGAGGTCTTGCCATCATCGGCACCGAACGCCATGAGTCTCGTCGTGTCGACCGTCAGCTTCGTGGTCGTGCAGGTCGTCAGGGTGACCCCGGTAGCTCAGTATTCTTTGTGTCTTTTGAAGACAACCTTATGCGTCTTTTCGCAGGAGAGCGTATCTTCAAGATGCTTGATAAAATGGGCTTTGAAGAAGGAGAGATGCTTGAGTCTAAGATGCTCACGACTTCTATCGAAAAAGCTCAGAAGAGAGTTGAGGAGAATAACTTTGGTATTCGTAAGCGTCTTGTGGAATACGATGATGTGATGAATGCACAGCGTACTGCTATTTATAGCAAGCGCCAGAATGCCCTCAAGGGTGAACGCATTGGCACGGATATCGCTAATATGATCTATGATACTGCTAAGAGCATTGCCGACATGGGCTATGACTACGGCGACTTTAAGATGGATGTGCGCAAGACTCTTGCTATTGAACCTCCATTCACTGAAGAGGAATATCGGAAAGCTGACAAGAACGAGATCACAAATCGTCTTGCTGATGAAGCTCTTTCTGCTTATTATCGCAACAGAGATAAGATTGCCGCTTCCGCTATGCCTTATATCAAAGAGTTTGTTGAAGAGCGTGGAGCATCCGGTGTAGTTGGTGTTCCTGTCACTGACGGACGCAGATTCTATAATGTGCGTTGCGATCTTAAGGAGGCTTACGATAATGAGTGCCGTCCTATCGTCAAAGGATGGGAAAAGGCTGTGCTTCTGCAAGCTATCGACAACTCTTGGCAAGAGCAGCTGCGCGAGCTCGATGAGCTTCGCAAGTCTGTGCAGAATGCAAGCTACGAGCAGAAAGATCCTCTCGTGATTTATAAGCTTGAGGCTTATGGTCTCTGGAAGAATATGCTCGAAGAAATGAATTCCAAAGCTGTCGCTACACTCATGCGCGGAAAGCTTGCTGCTCCTGATTATGAAGAGTCTAAGGCAATGCGTGAAGCTCAGATTGCAGCTCAGCAAGCGCAAGCTCAGGCTCAGCAAGCAAGAGAGACTCATGCTAAGGCTATGCAGGCTCAACGCAATGCCCAGGCTGCAACTTACACTCGCACTCAAGAGATCCGTCAGGAATATGGCGCTCCTACAGGCTCTAACCCTTATGCAAACTATTCCACTACTCATGAGACTTATGAGGGAGAGAACGCACAGCGTCAGGCTGCTCAAAATGTGAATCGTCCGCAGCAGCCACGTCAGCCGGTTAAAGCTCAGCCGAAAGTAGGTCGTAATGATCCTTGCCCATGTGGAAGTGGCAAGAAATATAAGAACTGTCACGGCAAAAATATGTGATAATGGAGAAAGAATATTATATAGTGGTAGGGGACAACCGAATGGGTCCCCTATCCATATCCCAGCTCGCCGAGAAAGGCATCGAGCCTTCGACTCTTGTCTGGACTTCCGGAATGGCTGACTGGGCAAGGGCAGACTCCTTGCCTGAACTGGCTCCCCTCTTTGCTAATATGACTCGCATAGATGAGACAGAGTCTGCTTTCGGAGCTTATTCACGTCCCGAACACCCTTCTCAATATCCCGGTCAGCAATTCGGTGCTTACAACAATCCGAATCCAATGCCGATGTATAATAACCCTTCGGTCAACTGGAAAACCCTTGCTATCATAGCTACTGTAGTGGGTTTCCTGTTTTCATGTATTGGTGGCATTATCGGTATTTTCGCTATCACAAATGCTTCCAAAGCTGAGAATGCTATGAGGTATGGCGACCAAATTACGGCTCAGAACGCCATGTCGACATGCAAGACGCTCTGCATTGTGTCGTTTGTGCTTTCCGGATTAGGTCTTATCATCAATGTTCTTTCTGTTTTGAAAATAATTTCTATTGCTTCACTTATGCCAACCGTCTGAAGAAATATGAAATATTTCGCAATGATAGATGGGCTGCAATACGGCCCGATGGAACTTGACGATATGGTGAAAGAGGGGGTGCGTCCCGACACATATGTCTGGTGCAAGGGAATGGATGATTGGATGCCTGCATCCGAAGTGCCTGACATATGTCGGTACTTCCGACAGCGACTTTCCGGCACTCTGCCTTCACAGAAGTATTTTGGTCAGCAAGACTCTGTACAACTAACTGCACTCGACGAAGAAGAGCAGGAGCAACTCCTTAACAGACTTCCTCCTATGGCAAGGGGTATCGTAAGGAAATCGGGAATAAAACTGACTAAGGAGAATTTCCCGGATCCGGAGAATACCCATTTTCCTAAGGCTCTCCCTATCATCCTCTACATAATCTCTTTGATAATGATAATAATTGGATTCCTGATCTTAAAATGACAGGAATCCTTCATATAAGTAGCTAATAAAAATTAATGCACATATAAATCTGAGATAATTTCGAGACAGTCTGGCTGCGGAGAGAAGGAGCTTAGCGAGCTAAGCAACTGAACGACAATGCCGGAATGGCCGAAATTAGCCGGATTTATTTGTGCAAGATTGGTTCTGTTGAATGTGTACATATATCGTTTAATTTTAATTAGCTACTTAGAAAAAGGAGAGCCGCTAACACAGCGACTCTCCCTCACGATTCCACTATAAACTATATCTAACTAAACTTAAAACCGCATTCTCACTTTCTCACGAAACCGGAATGCTTCGCCATATTGCTTTTTGTATAAGTGTAACGCATTGCTACACCAAATGGTTGGCTTGGCTTGTCTTTTTAACATTGTCTTAACGGAATTGCCTGATTCCTGGCATCCATTCAAAACCCGAAGCTTCCATTTGTGCCTTCAATTTAGTCTCATCAAGGCTATATGATGCACAAAAGTCTTCAAGTGTGCGATATTCATCACGTAGCTTCATATTCACAAAGCTCATTAGCATCACGGGGTCTTTAGGTAAGATTTCCATATCTTATTATTTTTAGTTCGTAAGCTTACTGATGAAGTTGTTTAAACTTATTTTTTTATTAATATTTCGTCAGGTTTTCGAGCAGATTTTTCTTCATGAAGAAGGAACGATGCGGGCATCGTGACTGATGAATGAAGGAAAATATGCCGGAATTGTAAATCGGCGAGTTTCCTTAGAAACGAAAATGACGAGCCAAAGATGGCGGAATATTAATAGAAAGAATCTTTGTATTAACTCTTCATTGAAATTTTTATTATTCGTAAATAAGTTTAAACAACTTCAATATAAACTTACGAAAGTTGAATTAGTTACTAAAATATTTGGTGCATATGTTTTTTTTTATTATCTTCGCATCAATGAAACAACGCTTTTGCATATTGATTTGTTTGATGTTCGGGTTCATTGTTCCCTCCGTTGCTTGCACAAGTGCTATTATCGGTGCTGAATTGAGTCCGTATGGTCGTCCGATGCTTTGGAAGCATCGCGACACTTCTTCTATCGACAACAAAGTTGAATATGTGGCTCCCGGTCCGGAAGGATACGGATACACCGGCCTTTTCAATGCATCCGACAAGAATCTGAAAGAATGCTGGACTGGATTTAACAGCGAAGGATTTGCAATAATGAATACGGCTTCCTACAATTTAAAGGATGATAAAGTCCCCGATAAGGATATGGACAAGGAAGGCTTCGTGATGAGCAAAGCTTTGCGTACATGTGCCACTGTCGATGACTTTGCTCGCCTGCTTGACTCTCTTCCTCGCCCTATGGGGGTGGAAGCTAATTTCGGTGTTATTGATGCTTCTGGCGCAGGTGCCTATTTCGAAACTAACAATCATTCCTACATAAGAATTGATCTGGCAGATTCTCCTGATCATATGCTTGTGCGCACAAACTATAGTCATTGTGGCCGTCCCAATGAAGGATACGGTTTTGTCAGGGAGGCAAATGCTCTTCATCTTTTGCGTCCGGAGGCAGAGAAAAAATCCATTACGCCTGAGTTCCTCACTGAGACTCTTTCGCGTACATTCTATCATAGTCTGTTTGATAAAGACATGGCAGATGGTCTTGAAGATGGCTGGATCATTGATCAAGATTTTATTCCTCGTTATAAATCATGTGCCACAATCGTAATCGAAGGATGCGTCCCTTCCGAAAAGGAGGTGCCGAAAAATGCTGCCAAGGATTATGTGATGTGGACAGGACTTGGTTACCCTCCTTGCGCTGATATATATCCCGTCACGGAGGGTCCGGAAGGCGTGGATCCCGACCTTAGGGGCATTCAACAAAATGGCCATTCAAAGGCTTCAGATATTTCAAAAATGCGGCGTGACGAAGTCTTCCCGAAGCATTACGGAAACGGTGACAAATATATCAATCTTGCGCGACTTAGAAATCCCGAAGGAACAGGATATCTTCAAACCATACCTCAACAAAACCTAATAATATATAAAAAATTCCGGGATAAGAAAAATACTGAATAATAAGACTACCGGTGTAATATCATGGAAACCTCTCAACCTTTTACTGTAAGCAGAAACACAATTTTCATGACTCTTATTTCCACGCCTTCTATGGCTTGGCTTTTATGGATTGTGTTAGTAGTGGGCATCCTTCTTGTAGCTTTTGGATGCGTTGTCGACCCTCGATATCTTATTCTTGGGCTTATCGTCTGCCTGACGATACTTCCCGCTATGGCGTTCTTCATTTTTGTAAACTATATGTTTGCTTCGGAAATGGTGGCGAATCTTCTTCATCATACGATAGAGCGCAAGCCCAATGGATTTCTTCTTCGTATATATCGTCCTGCGAATCAAGACGAACCCATTGAAGCAGGAAAGACATGGATTGAATCTGGCAGATTGTCTCTGTTTGATTCGAACATAATCAGGAAAAAAAATACTAATAAATACGAGGTGATCTTCTTCAAGGAGTCTCCTCTGAGCACTCTTTTTGTGCCTAAACAATATGAGAATATTAAAGAATACAAATCGTAAGTATTGTTTCATCATGGAGATGGAAGTGCGCGACTATGAGCTCGACTGTGAGCAGATTGTCAATAATGCCAACTATCTTCATTACATGGAGCATACGCGCCATAAATTCTGCAGCGATGCCGGGCTTTCATTCGTCGAAATGCACAATCAAGGCATCGATGCCGTGGTCAGGAAAGTCGAGATAGAATATATTTCTTCTTTGCGAGGTAATGAGACTTTTCTCTCATGTCTCCGACTCGAAAGAAAGGGTCCAAGATTCATTTTCCATCAGGATATCATGCGTCCCGGCGGAGAACTCGTTTGTCAAGGTCTTGTAAATGTCGTGGTTCTGAAAAACGGAAAACTTTCTCGAGGCGACGAACTGGCGAAAATCTTTGCAAAATACATCAATTAGAAGTGGAATCTCATAGATTTCTCGGTATGGCTTTGTCGTTCGTGCCCGGCACGGACGCTTCTTTAGTGCGCCGTATGGAGGAAGTTGGAGTCTCCGTTGAGGAGTTCTTCTCTGCCTCTCAGCAAGAGCTTTCAAATAGGATTGGTGGAAAAATTACTCCGTTTTTTGATAAAATGGTGCGCGATGAAGCGCTGTTTAAGGCAAGGAAGGAAATGGAGTTTATGGAGCGGCACGGGATCGTGTCGTTTTCTCTTACCGACGATGACTATCCTTCAAGATTAATAGATATTGATAGGGCTCCTATGACCCTCTATAAGCTTGGGGATGCTGATCTCGACGCAGAAAACATGTTTAGTATCGTTGGCACGCGCCACTCTACTTCATATGGCATGAGATATGTCGCTTCGCTTGTTGAGGATCTTGCCCCATATTTCCCCGATCTCGTTATTGTAAGTGGCTTGGCTCTCGGTATTGACTCTGCCGCACATGAAGCTGCCCTTAAGGCAGGATTGCCTACTGTAGCTGTTGTGGCACATGGTCTAAATACTATATATCCTGCTGTCAACCGCGATCTCGCAAAGCGTATTATAAGCGCAGGGGGAGCGATTATTTCAGAATATCCATCTGGTGTCACGCCTTATAGAAGCCGCTTCCTTGAAAGAAACCGTATCGTGGCTACTATGACAGATGCTGTCCTTGTGGCAGAATCCGCAGAAAAAGGTGGAGCCATGTCTACAGCTGCCGTCGCATCCTCATATGGCAGGGAGCTCCTTGCTCTTCCGGGACGCATTGGTGATGATATGAGTGCAGGCTGCAATAGGCTAATTCGAAGCCAAAAGGCTTTGATGGCTGGATCTGCTGCCGAAATGATATCTATGCTCGGGTGGCAGCCTAAAACTGTCAGAAACGCCCCAAAACAGCGTGATCTCTTCCCTGAACTCAAAGGAAATGAGAAACTAATCTACGATGCTTTGCGATTCAGCCGGGAGCCAATGCCTGTCGATGCTTTGCGTGAACGCACCGGAATCCAGATCCATGAGCTTATGGCGTCTCTTGGCGAAATGGAATTCGACGGAATCATTGAGCGTCTCCCTGGCAACCGCTTCTCCCTCATCTCCTACTAATGGCCATTCGCCGATTTCTTAATTCACATCCATTCCAAAGAAAAATCAGGCAGGAACCCTGATGATAAAGCAAAAACCCCATGCCTCAGCATAGAGTTTTTGCTTTATTTAAGTAGCTCGCAAAAATTAATGATATGATAGATGCGAGATAATCTTGAGTCAG